>JAOPVV010000310.1 GCA_025966005.1 Frankiales bacterium | reverse complement strand
GCCGCGCGGCTCGGCGTGCCCGTGCTGGCCGACGACCGCTGCGGCGAGCTCCGCTGGGAGGCAGACCCGTCCGCGGTCGTGGAGACCGTGCTGGGCCTGGGCAGCGGCACCCGCACGACCGTCGTCTGCAGCCAGGGCGGCCCGGTGCAGGAGACGGTCGGCGCGCTGACCGCGCAGGCCGGGATCGCGCTGGACCGGGTGCGGGCCCGCAAGGGGAGCCTGTGGGCGCTGTCGTTCAGCCGTGGCCGGCTCGTCGACGCCGACTACACCTCGGACCTTCGGCCCGGCAGCTGAGACGACGCGTCCGGGACGACGACGGGCCCCGGCCGTAGCCGGGGCCCGTCGGTCACCTCGCGCCTAGCGACGTGCGGCGGCCTTCTTCGCCGGGGCCTTGGCGGCAGCCGTGCTCTTCGCCGGGGCCTTGGCGGCAGCCGTGCTCTTCGCCGGCGCCTTGGCGGCGACCTTCGTCGGGCCCTTCGCGGCGACCTTGACGGTGGCCTTGGCCGGCGCCGTGGCCGCGACCTTCGCGGGAGCCTTGGCGGCCTTCGCGGGGGCCTTGGCCGCCTTTGCGGGGGCCTTGGCGGCCCGGGCGGGGGCCTTGGCCGCGGCGGCCTTCGTCGCCGAGCCCGCGCGGGCCGTCACGGCGCGGGCGGTGGGGGTGTTCGACACCTTCTTCGCGCCACTGACGATGTCCTTGAAGCCCTGGCCGGGACGGAACTTCGGCACCGAGGTCTTCTTCAGCTTCACCGCCGCGCCGGTGGTCGGGTTCCGGGCCGTGCGGGCGGCGCGCTCGACCTTCTCGAAGACGCCGAAGCCGGTGATGCCGACCTTCTCGCCCTTGGCGACGGCCCGGGTGATGGCGTCGACGACGGCCTCGACGGCCTCGCTGGCAGCCCTCTTGTCGCCCAGCTTCTGGCTGACGACCTCGATCAGCTCGGTCTTGTTCACGACGAGTCCCTTCGCGCGCAGCGGAGGCACTCTGCCCCTCGGCAGGCGCACGGTAGGGCTACAGGACCCTTCCCCACAACGACCTCGGCCGTGGGACGTGCTGTGTCGCAGGAGGACTCCCCTCGTCAGGAGCCCTCGGCGAACGCCTCGGGCGACAGCCGGCGACCGGCGTCGAGGTCGGCCAGGAGCAGGTCGAGGCGGGCCGAGGCCCGGACGACGTCGCGCTTGGACGCGTCGGTCAGTGCGATGAGACGTGCTGCCACACGGGCCTTCTCGTCATCGTCGACCTGCAGCGAGGCGACCCGGCGGTGCGCGTCGCGCAGCCGTCCGGCCAGCTCGACGTGCAGGTCGTCGCTCACGCGACCGGCGCCGTCGTGGGCAGGTGCGGCGGCCGGACCGCCTCGTACGCCGCGATGTCCGGCTCCTGCCGCAGCGTCAGGCCGATGTCGGCCAGACCCTCCATGTGGCGCCAGCGGGTGATGTGGTCGAGCGGGAACGCGGCCACCAGGTCGCCGGCGCGCAGCTCTCGCGCCTCGAGGTCGACGGTGACCTGCAGCGCGGGATCGGCCTCCACGGCGGCCATCAGGGCGTCGACGACGTCTGCCGGCAGCTGCACCGGCAGCAGGCCGCCCTTGAGGGCGTTGCTGCGGAAGATGTCGGCGAAGCGCGAGCTGACGACGGCCCGGAAGCCGAAGTCGGTCAGCGCCCACACGGCGTGCTCGCGCGAGCTGCCGGTGCCGAAGTTCTCGCCGGCGACCAGGACGCTCGCGTCGGCGTACCGCGCGTCGTTCAGCACGAAGGCCGGGTCCTCGCGCCACTCGCTGAACAGGCCGGCGCCGAAGCCGGTCCGCTCGACCCGCTTGAGCCAGTCGCTGGGGATGATCTGGTCGGTGTCGACGTCGCTGCGGCGCAGCGGCACGGCATGACCCACGTGGGTGGTGAACGGGTCCATCGTCAGACCTCCTGCAGGTCGGAAGGAGCGGACAGGCGTCCGCGGATCGCCGTGGCGGCAGCCACTTCGGGGCTCACGAGGTGGGTCCGGCCGCCCCGACCCTGACGTCCCTCGAAGTTGCGGTTGGACGTCGAGGCGCTGCGCTCGCCGGGGGCGAGGGTGTCCGGGTTCATGCCCAGGCACATCGAGCAGCCGGCGTTGCGCCAGTCGAAGCCGGCCTCGGTGAAGACCTTGTCCAGGCCCTCCTGCTCGGCCTGCAGCTTCACCAGCATCGAGCCGGGGACGACCATCGCGCGGATGCCGTCGGCGACCTTGCGGCCCTTGACCACCTGAGCGGCAGCGCGCAGGTCCTCCATGCGGCCGTTGGTGCAGGAGCCGAGGAACACGGTGTCGACGGCGATCTCGCGCATCGGGGTCCCCGCGGTCAGGCCCATGTAGGCCAGCGCGCGCTCGGCGGCCTCGCGCTCGTTGCCGGCGGGCAGCGAGCTGGGGTCGGGGACGTCCGCACCGAGGGCGACGCCCTGGCCGGGGTTGGTGCCCCACGTGACGAACGGCGTGACGGCGCTGGCGTCGAGGAAGACCTCCGCGTCGTACTCGGCGTCCGCGTCGGTGGCCAGGGCGTCCCAGGCGGCGACGGCGGCGTCCCAGTCGGCCCCCTGCGGGGCGTGCGGGCGGCCCTGCAGGTAGGCGTAGGTCGTGGCGTCCGGCGCGATCATCCCGGCGCGGGCGCCCCACTCGATGCTCATGTTGCAGACCGTCATGCGGCCCTCCATGGACAGCGCGCGGACCGCCTCGCCGCGGTACTCCACGACGTGGCCCTGGCCACCGCCGGTGCCGACCTGCGCGATGAGCGCCAGGACGAGGTCCTTGGAGGTGACGCCCGGCTGCAGCTGCCCGGTGACCGTGACGGCCATCGTCCTCGGGCGCACCAGCTGCAGCGTCTGGGTGGCAAGCACGTGCTCGACCTCGCTCGTGCCGATGCCGAAGGCCAGCGCGCCGAACGCGCCGTGGGTGCTGGTGTGGCTGTCGCCGCAGACGATCGTCATGCCGGGCTGGGTGACCCCCAGCTGCGGTCCGATGACGTGCACGATGCCCTGGCCGGCGTCGCCCATGGAGTGCAGCCGGATCCCGAACTCGGCGCAGTTGGCGCGCAGGGTCTCGACCTGCTTACGGCTGACCGGGTCCTCGATGACCAGCGAGCCGGTGGGGACGTTGTGGTCCTCGGTCGCCAGTGTGAGGTCGGGACGGCGCACGCCCCGGCCGGCCAGGCGCAGGCCGTCGAACGCCTGGGGGCTGGTCACCTCGTGGACGAGGTGGAGGTCGACGTAGACGAGGTCGGGCTCGCCCTCCGCGCGGCGCACGACGTGCGCGTCCCAGACCTTCTCGGCGAGTGTGCGTCCCATGGGGGTCTCCCTCTGCGTCTCCGCGCCTTGCATCCCACATGATGGGATGGCAGTATCACTCCGTGGAACAGACTAGCGGAGTCGGCGTGCTTGACAAGTCCCTGCTCGTGCTCGACGCCGTCGGGGCCGGGGCGACGAGCCTGGCCGCGCTCACCGAGCGCACCGGGCTGTCGCGCGCCACGGTCCACCGCCTCGCCGTGGCTCTCGAGGTGCACCGGCTCCTGGCGAGGGACCGCGAAGGACGCTGGCGCATCGGCCCGCGCGCCGGCGAGCTGGCCGGCGGACCCGTCGGCGACGCGCTGCTCGAGGGCGCCGCGGGGGTGCTCGACCGGCTGCGCGACGCCACCGGCGAGAGCGCCCAGCTCTACCGGAGGGCCGGCGACCGGCGGGTCTGCGTGGCCGCGGCCGAGCGCGGGAGCGGGCTGCGCGACACCGTCCCCGTCGGGACCTCCCTGCCCATGACCGCCGGCAGCGCCGCCCAGGTGCTG
>JAOPVV010000314.1 GCA_025966005.1 Frankiales bacterium | reverse complement strand
GGCCACGACGTCCTGCAGGGCGAGCTGGACGATGCCGGCCGGGTCGTCCGCGCCCGACCCGCGGGCGTCCTACACGGCCGGGACCCCGAACAGGATGAGGCCGCCGACGCCGGCCGAGACCGCCTCGTGCGCAGCCTTCTTCAGCGAGTCGCGGGTGTGCTGGACGACGCCCGGCATCGACTCGATCGGGTGCGGCTCGTCGATGCCCTCCTTGACGAAGACGGGCAGGACGAGGTCGCTCGGGCGCACCCTGACGTCCGCGACGAGGCGGCGCAGGGCGGGGGTGCGGCGCAGGCGCCGGGGCCGTGCCGCCGGGTAGGCGGTCACTTGCCCTGGGCGGCCAGCCGGGCCACCTTGCGGCGGTGCGCAGCGCTCGGCAGCGCATCGGTCGTCGCGCGCCGCTCGACCGCGAACGCCGCCAGCGCCTCGACCAGCGTCGCGACGTCGGGACGCGGCGACAGGACGTCGACGCGCAGACCGAGGTCGGAGGCGGTGGCGGCGGTCTGCGGACCGATGCAGGCCAGCACGGTCGAGTCGTGCGGCTTGCCGGCGATGCCGACCAGGTTGCGCACGGTCGAGCTCGAGGTGAACAGCACGGCGTCGAAGCCGCCGCCCTTGAGCGCCTCGCGGGTCTCGGCGGGCGGCGGGGCCGCGCGGACGGTCCGGTAGGCGGTGACGTCGTCGACCTGCCAGCCCAGCTCCTGCAGGCCCGCGAGCAGGGTGTCGGTGGCGATGTCAGCGCGCGGCAGCAGCACGCGGTCGACCTCGGTGTCGCACTCGTCCCAGTCGGCCAGCAGGCCCTCGCTGGACTGCTCGCCGCTCGGCACCAGGTCGGGCTTGATGCCGAAGTCGACGAGCGCCTGGGCCGTGGTGTCGCCGACGGCGGCGACGCGGACGCCGGCGAAGGCGCGGGCGTCCAGGCCGAACTCCTCGAGCTTCTCGCGGACGGCCTTGACGGCGTTGGTCGAGGTGAACGCGACCCAGCTGTAGCGACCGTCGACCAGGCCCTTGACCGCCCGCTCCATCGGGGCGGGCGTGCGCGGCGGCTCGACGGCGATGGTCGGCACCTCGACCGGCACGGCGCCGTAGGAGAGCAGCTGCTGCGACAGGACACCGGCCTGGTCGCGGGTGCGCGGCACGAGCACGCGCCAGCCGTACAGCGGGCGGCTCTCGAACCACGACAGCCGGTCGACCCGCTTGACCGGGTCGCCGACCACGACGACGGCCTGCGCCGCACCGCTCGCGGCGACCAGGTCGGACGTCGCGGCCTCGATGGTGTCGAGCGTGCCGACGACGGTGCGCTGCTCGGTGGTGGTCCCGCCGACGGTGACCGAGACGGCCTCGCCCGGCTTGCGGCCGTGCTCGACCAGGGCGGACGCCGACTTCGCGACGGCGGCGGCGGTGCCGAGCAGCACCAGCGTGCCCGGGGCGGCGGCGAGCGCGCGCCAGTCGGTGAGGTCCTCGACGCGGGCCACGGTGCGCGGCATGCCGACGGCCACGCCGGCGAAGCCCGGCACGGCGACGGCCGACGGGACCCCGGGCACGACCTCGAGCCGCTGCTTGGCCTTGAGGACGGCCTCGCACTCCTTGGCGCCCTCGGCCCACAGGAACGGGTCGCCCGGCAGCAGGCGGACGGCGAGCCTGCCGTCCTTGCTGGCCGCGACGAGCGCGGCGCCCTGCGCCTCACCCGCGGGCGTGCGCACGACCGTGCCGGTGGCGCCGGCGAGGACCGCCTCGGGCACCCGCTCGTCGACGAGTAGCAGGTCGGCCGCGGCGATCACCTCGACCGCGCGGACGGCGAGCAGCGCCGGCGAACCGGGCCCGGCCCCGACGACCGCGACCTGCCCCGCGGGGCCCTTGCTCCTGGACGTGCTCATCGCATGACTCCCATCAGCTCCGCGGCGCCGAGGTCGAGCAGCTCGGCAGCGAGCCGGCGTCCCACCTCCGCGGCGTCGGACGTCGGACCGGTCGCCGAGAGGCGGACCGCGTCTGTCCCGTCGAGGGCGGCCACCAGGCCGCGCAGGTAGATCTCGTCGCCGTCGTCACCCTCGGCCACCTGGGCCAGGGCTCCCACGGGGGCGGTGCAGCCGGCCTCGAGGTGCGCCAGCAGCGCGCGCTCGGCGACGACGGCGGTGCGGCTGTCGGGGTGGTCGAGGGCCGCGAGCAGCGCCAGGACCTCCTCGTCGTCGGACCGGCACTCGATCGCGAGCGCACCCTGGGCCGGGGCCGGCAGGACGGTCAGCGGGTCGATGACCTCGGTGGCCTCGGACAGCCGGTCGAGGCGGGCCAGCCCGGCGCGGGCCAGCACGACGGCGTCGAGCTCGCCGGAGCGGACCTTCCCGATCCGGGTGTCGACGTTGCCGCGGATCGGGACCAGCTCGTGGCCCAGCCCGAGGCCGAGGATCTGGGCGGTGCGGCGCGGCGAGCCGGTGCCGATGCGCGCGCCGGCGGGCAGCTCGCCCAGCGTGAGGCCGTCGCGGGCGACGAGGGCGTCGCGCGGGTCCTGCCGCGGCGGCACCGCGACGATCGTCAGTCCGGGAGCCGGCGCGGTGGGGAGGTCCTTGTAGGAGTGGACGGCGAAGTCGACTTCGCCGGCCAGCAGCGCGTCGCGCAGGGCGGTGACGAACACGCCCGTCCCGCCGATCTGCGCGATGGCGGCGCTCGACAGGTCGCCGGCGGTCTGCACGGTGACCATCTCGACGTGGCGGCCCAGCTCGGCGATGACGGTGGCGGCGATGCCGCCGGACTGCGCGACGGCCAGGGCGCTGCCCCGGGTGCCGAGGCGCAGGAGGCGGTCGCTCACCGGGTGACCTCGGCCCGGGCGGCCGCGCGGCCGAGCGGTCGGTCACCGGCTCCGCGCAGCGCCTCGCCGACCGAGCCCTCGACCGCGGCGGGCGGCGGGCTGGCCGGCACCTCGCCGTCCAGCGCGAACAGCTCGCGCAGGGCCTCCGCGTAGGTGAGCCCGTCCGGCGACTCGGTGAGCTCCTTCACCCGGACGGTGGGGGTGTGCAGCAGCGCGGCG
>JAOPVV010000296.1 GCA_025966005.1 Frankiales bacterium | reverse complement strand
GGGCGGACGGGTCTACCTGCCGGTCGTCGACTGACGGGAGGGGGTTGCGGCGGGGCCAGACGTCCGTACGTCCGGTTCGTCCCCGCTCGAGACCGGGAAGGAAGCGTGGTGTCCGCACCTCGGACCGTGCGCCTGCTCCCTCACGGTCGACGATCCGAAGGCTCCCACCGTGCTCCTGCACCCCGCGAGCTCCGACGGCGTGGACGTGCTGTCGGTGACCGGCCCGGTCCTCGCCGACGAGGTCGACTCGCTCGTCCGTGCGGTCGAGCAGGCCTGGTCGCGGTTCCCGCGCGCGGTCGTCCTCGACCTGAGGGGCGTGACCTCGCTGGCCTCGGAGGTCGTCGCCGCCCTGACCGGGCTCAGTGAGAGGTCGCGGCCCTGGCCGCACCCGTCGCTGCTGCTGTGCTGCCTGCCGGTCGGCACCGCTGTCCCGGGCGTCACCGTGCACGACGACCGCGACCAGGCGCTGCAGCACGTCGACGACCGCTCACCGGCGCCGCGCGAGCGGCTCCCCCTCCCGCACGGGCCGCAGGGCCCCGGCCGGGCCCGCGAGATCGTCGCGGCCTGGGTCGAGCGGTTCGGGCTGCAGGAGCTGGGCGACGACCTCGAGCTGGTCGTCAGCGAGATGGTGACGAACGCCGTCCGGCACGCCGCCGCTCCCGTGAGCCTCGAGGTCGAGGCCGACGGCCGTCAGGTGCTGGTGGCCGTCAACGACGGCAGCCCCGACGCGCCGACGGCACGCGGTGCCGACGCCGACGCCGAGGGCGGACGCGGTCTGCTGCTGGTCGACCTGCTGTCGGCCGAGCACGGCGTGCGGCCGGACCCGCCCGGCAAGACCGTGTGGGCGGCCCTGGTCGATCCCGGCCACCGCGCGTGAGTCTGCACCTGCGGCGGGGGTGCGCTGCCTAGGGTGACCGCGTGCCCTCTGTCCGCGTCGTCGCCCCGCCCCACCTGCTCGACCTGGACGGCCTGCGGGCCGAGCTGGAGGTCCCGGGGCCGTTCTCCTCGGAGGCGCTCGCCGACGCGGCAGCGTCCGCGTCCGCGCCGCGGCTGCCCGAGCTGGACCGCACCGACCTGCCGATGCTCACCGTCGACCCGCCGGGCAGCCGCGACCTGGATCAGGCGGTCCATCTGGAGCGGACGGGCGACGGCTTCCGCGTCTGGTACGCCATCGCCGACGTCGCCGCCTTCGTCACGCCGGGCGGCGCGCTCGACGCCGAGCTGGCGGCCCGTGGCGTCACCCTGTACGCGCCCGACGAGCGGGTGCCGCTGCACCCGCCGGTGCTCGGCGAGGACGCCGCCAGCCTGCTGCCCGACCAGGTGCGCCCGGCGCTGCTCTGGCAGCTCGACCTCGACCCGACCGGCGAGCTCGTCGCGACGGGCCTGCAGCGGGCGCTGGTGCGCTCGCGCCAGCGGCTGGACTACGCGGGCGTGCAGGCCGCCCTGGACGCCGGGACGGCCGAGCCGGTGCTCGAGCTGCTCCGCGAGGTCGGTCAGCTGCGGCAGGCCCGCGCCCGCGACCGCGGGGCGGTCGACCTGCCGACCCCCGAGCAGGACGTCGTGCTCGACGGCGACGGCCGGCCCCGCCTGGAGCTGCGGGCCCAGCTGCCGTGCGAGGGCTGGAACGCCCAGATCAGCCTGCTCACCGGCATCGCCGCCGCGGGGCTGATGCTCGGCGCGGGCGTCGGGCTGCTGCGCACGCTGCCGCCGGCCGACGTCGAGGCGGTCGAGGCGCTGCGTCGCAGCGCGCTGGCGCTCGACGTCGCGTGGCCGGACGGCGCGTCCTACGGCGACGTCGTGTCCGGCCTGGACCCGGCCGTGCCGACGCACGCCGCGCTGCTCACGCTGGCCACCCGGCTGCTGCGCGGCGCCGGGTACACGGCGTTCGACGGCGAGCCCCCAGCCCAGCCGCTGCACAGCGCGGTGGCGTCGGCGTACGCCCACTGCACCGCGCCCCTGCGCCGCCTGGCCGACCGGCACGTCGGCGAGGTCTGCCTGGCCGCGGCCGCCGGCACCCCGGTCCCGGCGTGGGCCCGCGAGGCGCTGCCCGGCCTGCCGGACGTCATGGCCGACGCCACCCGGCGGGCCAACGCCCTGGAGCGGGCCGTCGTCGACGCTGCGGAGGCCGTGGTGCTGGCTCCTCGCGTCGGCGAGCGGTTCGAGGCGGTCGTCGTGGAGAGCGGTCGCAAGGGCGGGGTCGTGCAGCTGCGCGAGCCCGCCGTCCGGGCGCGCTGCGACGGCGCCGACCTGCCGCTGGGCGACGCGGTGCAGGTCGAGCTGGTGACCGCCGACCCCGCCTCGCGCGAGGTGCGCTTCCGCCGGGTCTGACGGCCGTACGGCGTGAGCGCCGGTCAGCCCCCGAGCGCCGGCGCGCTGGCGAAGGGGTTGACGGACGAGGCGGCCGGTGAGGGCGTCGATGCCGGGGGAGCGCTGCTGGGCCGCGCGCTGGACGGCTGCGCGCTCGACGGCTCGGTGCTCGACGGGCGTGGGCTGGCGGGCGCGGTCCGGCTCGGCGCCGGGCTGCTGCTCGGGTCGGCGGCCGGACGGGTCGGCTGCCCGGTCGGCGACGGGCGCACGACGGCCTCGATCGGCAGCGGTGGCGCGGCGGGCAGCGGCGCCGCGGGGACCGGCAGCACGTCGCGCAGCGCCCGCTCGAGCTCGCGGGTCCGGGCCAGGACCTCGCTGAGCAGGCCGCCGTCCGCCTGCTCGGCGAGGACCTGGGTGCTGGCCTGCACCAGCAGCAGCGCCTGCCGGGCGGCCAGCGGGTCGCCGTCGGCGCCGGCGACGAGCTCGGCGAGCTCGGCGTTGAGGTCGACGGCGGCGGCACGCAGCTCAGCGGTGCTGGCGCCCTGCTCGGCCAGCTCGGACAGCGTCGCCAGGGAGTACCCCGCCCGGGACAGCTCGGTGGCGGACTCGGAGGGCCCCGGCGTCGGCGTGCTGGTCGGCACGACTCCGGCGAACAGCGCGGCC
>JAOPVV010000286.1 GCA_025966005.1 Frankiales bacterium | reverse complement strand
TGCGCACCGCCATGAACAGTCGCGGCATCAGCGGGAAGTGGAACGCCATCTGGCACTCGTCGCCGGTCTCGGGGTCGCCGAAGTAGTCGACGACGTCCTGCGGCCACTGGTTGGCCTCGCACAGCATGACGCGGTCGGGGTAGAGCTCGTCGACCTCCTTGCGTACGCGGCGCAGGAACTCGTGCGTCTCCGGCAGGTTCTCGCCGTTGGTGCCCTCGCGCTCGAACAGGTACGGCACGGCGTCGAGGCGGAAGCCGTCGATGCCCATGTCGAGCCAGAACTTCAGGACCTCGATCATCTCGGTCTGGACGGCCGGGTTGTCGTAGTTGAGGTCGGGCTGGTGGCTGAAGAAGCGGTGCCAGAAGAACTGCTCGCGCACCGGGTCCCAGGTCCAGTTGGACTTCTCGGTGTCGACGAAGATGATCCGCGCCTCGGAGTACGGCTCGTCGGTGTCGGACCACACGTAGTAGTCGCCGTACGGCCCGGTGGGGTCGGCGCGGGACGCCTGGAACCACGGGTGCTGGTCGCTCGAGTGGTTCATGACCAGGTCGGCGATGATCCGCATCCCGCGCTTGTGCGCCTCGTCGACGAGCTGCACGAAGTCGCCCAGGTCGCCGAACTCCGGCAGCACCTTCATGAAGTCGCTGATGTCGTAGCCGCCGTCGCGCAACGGTGACTCGTAGATCGGCAGCAGCCAGACGCAGTCGACGCCGAGCCACTGCAGGTAGTCGAGCTTCTCCGTGAGGCCCTTGATGTCGCCGGTGCCGTCGCCGTTGCTGTCGGCGAAGCCGCGGATCAGCACCTCGTAGAAGACGGCCCGCTTGAACCACAGCGGGTCGCGGGACTCCTCGAGCGAGACGAGCTCGCCGTGCTCCAGCTCGGTCATCGCTCCACCCGGACGGTGAGGACGTGGGCGGGCTCGTCAAACGGGTCGAGTCTCACGTAGTCGTGCACACCCCAGTCGTAGCTGCGCCCGGTCACCTGGTCGGTGACCTCGAGGCGTGAGTCCCAGTCGGCGCCGAGCGCCGGCATGTCGAGCGACACGGTGGCCTCGCGGGCACCGTGGGGGTCCAGGTTCAGGACGACGAGGACGACGTCGTCGCCGGTCCGCTTGCTCCATGCCAGCACGTCGGGGGAGTCGACGGTGTGGAAGGTGACGTTGTCGAGCCAGTGCAGCGCCGGGTGCTCGCGGCGCACCCGGTTGAGCATCGTGAGGTATGGCGCGAGCGTCTTCTCCGGCTGCGACCAGTCGCGCGGGCGCAGCTGGTACTTCTCGCTGTCGAGGTACTCCTCGCTGCCCGGCCGGACGGCGACGTGCTCGTACAGCTCGTAGCCGGCGTACACCCCGTAGCTGGGGCTGAGCAGCGCGGCGAGGACCGCCCTGATCTTGAACACGGGAGGGCCGCCGTACTGCAGCGACGCGTGCAGGATGTCCGGCGTGTTCACGAAGAAGTTGGGCCGCATGTAGTGCGACGCGGCGGCCAGCTCGAGCGCGTAGTCGATCAGCTCGACCTTGCCGGTGCGCCACGTGAAGTACGTGTACGACTGCGTGAAGCCGATCTTCGCGAGCTCGTGCATCATCGCCGGCCGGGTGAACGCCTCGGCCAGGAACAGCACGTCCGGCTCGGTCTTCTTGACCTCCGCGATCAGCCACTCCCAGAACTCGAGGGGCTTGGTGTGTGGGTTGTCGACGCGGAAGATGCGCACGCCGTGCGAGGTCCAGTGGCGCACGACCCGCAGCACCTCGGCGTAGAGCCCCTTCGGGTCGTTGTCGAAGTTCAGCGGGTAGATGTCCTGGTACTTCTTCGGCGGGTTCTCCGCGAACGAGATCGTGCCGTCGGCGCGGGTGGTGAACCACTCCGGGTGCTCGGTGGCCCAGGGGTGGTCGGGGGCGCACTGCAGCGCGAGGTCGAGCGCCACCTCCATGCCGAGCTCGACGGTGCGGGCGACGAAGGCGTCGAAGTCCTCGATGGTGCCGAGCTCCGGGTGGACCGCGTCGTGGCCGCCCTCGTCCGAGCCGATGGCCCAGGGCGAGCCCGGGTCGTCGGGGCCGGGGGTGAGCGTGTTGTTCGGGCCCTTGCGGTTGACCTTGCCGATCGGGTGGATCGGCGGCAGGTAGACGACGTCGAAGCCCATCTCGGCCACCGCCGGCAGGCGGTCCATCGCGGTGCGGAACGTGCCGGTGCGGACGTTGCCCCACGCGTCGAGGGCGGCGCCCTCCGACCGGGGGAAGAACTCGTACCAGGCGCCGTACAGCGCCCGGGCGCGGTCGACCCACACCTTGCGGGTCTCGCTCCGGGTGACCAGCTCGCGCAGCGGGTTGGCCGACAGCAGCTCGACGACCGTGGGGTGCACCGCCGC
Source organism: Frankiales bacterium (assembly GCA_025966005.1). Lineage (GTDB taxonomy): Bacteria > Actinomycetota > Actinomycetes > Mycobacteriales > SCTD01 > SCTD01. The sequence goes on along the minus strand of JAOPVV010000286.1, from coordinate 8,589 downwards.
CGACAGCCGCTCCAGCGGGTCCTGCGAGCCGTCGCGCAGCGTGACGACCAGGCCGCTGACGGCCTCGCGGTCCAGCTTGGCGACGGTCTTCGGCAGCGCCTTGGCGGCCCGCTCGTACAGCCGCGCGCCCTCCTCGAGCATGACGTCGACGTCGACGCCCGCCTCGATCTTGACTGGGGCGTCGTGCCACCACGTGCCGAGCGGGTCGGACCAGCCCTCGACCGTCCAGGTCCACATGCCCTCCGACGACGGGTCGTCCGGGACCACCAGCGGCGCCGACCACCGGTCCGTGCCGGGTGTGCCGGGCACCATGCGCAGGAAGGGGCGCCGCTTGCCGTCCGGTCCCTTCACCACGACGTCCGCCGCAACGGCGTCGTGCCCCTCCCGGAACACGGTCGCCGAGAGGACGACGATCTGCCCCGTGACGGCGCGTGCGGGGTACGAACCGCACGAGACCGACGGGCTGAGCTCTGTGACTGCTATCCGTCCGACCATTGCGTCGACCGTACCCAGGTCGGGCTCCCGGGAACATCATCCGCACCCCGGCGACCGGGCTAGGGTCGTGCCCGTGAGAGCTCTCCGCAGGTTCACCGTCCGCCTCGCCCTGCCGCAGCCGCTGGCCCCGCTCTCGGAGCTGGTGATGAACCTGCGCTGGTCCTGGCACCCCCAGTCGCTCGACCTGTTCCGGTCGGTCGACCCGGCCGTCTGGGAGGCCGTCGAGCACGACCCCGTGCGCCTGCTCGGCGAGGTCGACCCGGCCCGCCTGGCCGAGCTGGCCGCGGACGCGGAGTTCCTGGGCCGCCTCACGGCCGCGCACGAGGACCTCGCCGACTACCTGACGACCCCGCGCTGGTACCAGTCCTTGACGGACGCTCCGAAGGGGATCGCCTACTTCTCACCGGAGTTCGGCATCACGGAGGTGCTGCCGCAGTACTCCGGTGGTCTGGGCATCCTCGCCGGCGACCACCTCAAGGCGGCCTCCGACCTGGGCGTGCCGATCATCGGCGTCGGCCTGCTCTACCGCTCCGGCTACTTCAAGCAATCGCTGAACGCCGAGGGCTGGCAGCAGGAGCGCTACCCCCCGCTCGACCCGCACGGGCTGCCGCTGACGCTGGTCACCGACGCCGACGGCGCCCCGGTGCTGGTCACGGTCGCGATGCCCGAGGGCCGCACCCTGCACGCCCACGTCTGGCGCGCGCAGGTCGGGCGGGTGCCCCTGCTGCTGCTCGACTCCGACGTCGAGGAGAACGCCCCGGCCGAGCGCGAGGTCACCGACCGGCTCTACGGCGGCGGCACCGACCACCGCCTGCACCAGGAGATGCTGCTCGGCATCGGCGGCGTGCGGGCGATCCGCGCCTGGACCGCGCTCACCGGCGACCCGGCTCCCGAGGTCTTCCACACCAACGAGGGCCACGCCGGCTTCCTCGGCCTCGAGCGCGTCCGCGAGCTCGTCGAGCAGGGCCTGTCCTACGACGAGGCCAAGGAGGCCGTGCGCGCCGGGACGCTGTTCACCACCCACACGCCCGTCCCCGCCGGCATCGACCGCTTCCCGTGCGAGCTGGTGCAGCAGTACTTCGGCACCGGTCCCGGCCAGGGCGCGGCGGTCGGCGACCTGCCGGTCGACCGCATCCTCGAGCTCGGTGTCGAGGCCGACCCGGCCGTGTTCAACATGGCGCACATGGGCCTGCGCATGGCCCAGCGCCGCAACGGCGTCGCGAAGCTGCACGGCATCGTCAGCCGGGGCATGTTCGCCGAGCTGTGGCCGGGCTTCGACGCCTCCGAGGTGCCGATCAGCTCGGTGACCAACGGCGTGCACGCCCCGACCTGGGTGTCGCGCGAGATCTTCGAGCTGGCCGACCAGGCCAACCCGCGCCTGGGCAGCGAGGCCAAGGGCTGGGAGGACATCGCCAAGGTCCCTGACACCAGCGTGTGGGCCACCCGCCGGGTCCTGCGCGAGCGGCTGGTCGAGGAGGTTCGTCGCCGCATCCGCGCCTCGTGGCTGCAGCGCGGCGCCACCGAGGCTGAGCTGGGCTGGACCTCGAGCGTGTTCGACCCCGACGTCCTGACGATCGGGTTCGCCCGCCGCGTGCCGTCGTACAAGCGCCTCACGCTCATGATGCGCGACCCGGAGCGCCTCAAGGCGATCCTGCTCGACCCCGACCGCCCCGTGCAGCTGGTGATCGCCGGCAAGGCCCACCCGGCCGACGACGGCGGCAAGGAGCTCGTCCAGCACATCGTGCGCTTCGCCGACCAGCACGACGTGCGGCACCGCATCGTGTTCCTGCCCGACTACGACATCGGCATGGCCCGCTACCTCTACGGCGGCTGCGACGTCTGGCTGAACAACCCGCTGCGCCCGCTGGAGGCGTGCGGCACGTCCGGCATGAAGTCGGCGCTCAACGGCGGTCTCAACCTGTCGATCCTCGACGGCTGGTGGGACGAGATGTACGACGGCGAGAACGGCTGGGCCATCCCCACCGCCGACGGCGTCACCGACCCCGAGCGGCGCGACGACCTCGAGGCCCAGGCCTTCTACGAGCTGGTCGAGAAGCAGGTCCGCACCCGGTTTTACGACCGCGACGAGCAGGGCGTCCCGCTGCGCTGGATCGACATGGTCCGGCACACGCTGCAGACGACCGGCCCGAAGGTGCTCGCGAGCCGGATGGTCCGCGACTACGTCCACCAGCTCTACGCGCCCGCGGCCCTCGCCTCGCGCCAGCTCGCCGAGTCGTCGTTCGCCCCCGCCAAGGATTTGGCCGCCTGGCGCCGCGAGGTCAGCGCCAAGTGGGCCGGTGTCCGCGTGGTCCACGTCGAGGGCGCCGGCATCGGCGACACCCCCCAGGTCGGGGCGGTGCTCGACGTCCGGGCGGTCGTCGACCTCGCCGGCCTCCAGCCCGGTGACGTCACGGTGCAGGCGGCCTACGGCCGGGTCGACGAGGCCGACGAGCTGCGCTCCCCGGCGTACGTCGTGCTGTCCGACGCGGGTGTCGGCGACGACGGGCTGCGACGCTTCGAGGGCACGGTCCCGCTCGAGCGGGCCGGCTCCTTCGGCTACAGCGTCCGGGTGCTGCCGCACTCCGACGCGCTGCCCGGTGACGCCGACCTGGGGCTGCTCACCAGCGCCTGACCCGCCAGGCTCCCGGCCGGGACGTCAGCGCTGCGCCTGCAGCAGGACCACCGAGCGGCCCGCCACCACGAGACCCCGTGCAGGAAGGGATCTCCCGGTGGTGGGCTGCTCGTCCGCGGTGTCCAGGAGCAGCTCCCAGGACCGCGCCCACGGCTCGCCGGGGAGCACGAACGGCAGGTCGTCGGCGCCGGTGTGCAGCACCAGCAGGAACGAGTCGTCGACGACCCGCTCGCCGCGCGGCCCGCGCACCCGGATGCCGCGACCGTCCAGGTACATCCCCAGGGTGCGGCGGCCGGTGTCGTGCCAGTCGTCGTCGTCGAGCTGCTCGCCGTCCTCCCGCAGCCAGGCGACGTCCGGCACGCCGCCGTCGTCCGGCCGTCCGAGGAAGAACGAGCTCTGCCGGAAGACCGGGTGCTCGGCCCGCAGCTGCAGCAGCCGGGACGTCCACGTCGCCAGGTCGCGGGTGTCGGGACGCGGCTCCCAGGACAGCCACGACAGCGGGCCGTCCTGGCAGTAGGCGTTGTTGTTGCCGCGCTGCGTGCGGCGCACCTCGTCGCCCATCGTGAGCATCGGCGTGCCGGACGACAGCAGCAGCGTCGTGAGCAGGTTGCGGGCCTGCCGCCGGCGCAGCGCCTCGACGGCCCGGTCGGCCGTGGGCCCCTCGGCGCCGCAGTTCCAGGAGCGGTTGTGGTCCTCGCCGTCACGGCCGTCCTCGCCGTTGGCCTCGTTGTGCTTGTGGTCGTAGGCGGTGAGGTCGTGCAGGCAGAAGCCGTCGTGGGCGGTGACCAGGTTGACGGAGGCCCAGGGAGCCCGGCCGGCGTACAGGTCGGACGACCCGGAGAGCCGGTAGGCCAGCTCGCGCACGCCGGACGCCTGGCCGCGCCAGGCGTCGCGCACGGTGTCGCGGAAGCGGTCGTTCCACTCGGCCCACGGCGCGGGGAAGCGACCGACGAGGTACCCGCCCGGAGCGATGTCCCACGGCTCGGCGATGAGCTTCACCTGGCTGACGACGGGGTCCTGGCCGACGACCTGCAGGAAGGCCGACCGCAGCTCGGTGCCGTCGTCGCCGCGGGTCAGCGCCGACGCCAGGTCGAAGCGGAAGCCGTCGACGTGCATCTCGCCGACCCAGTAGCGCAGCGAGTCCATGACCAGCTGCAGCGTCGAGGGGACCCGCAGGTCCAGGGTGCTGCCGGTGCCGGTGACGTCCTTGTAGCGGGCGCGGTCGAACGGGTCGAGCCAGTACGACCCGGCGTTGTCGATGCCGCGCTGCACCAGCGTCGGCCCGCTCTGGTCGCCCTCGCCGGTGTGGTTGTAGACGACGTCGAGCAGGACCTCGAGCCCCGCCTCGTGCAGCGCCTTGACCATCGCCTTGAACTCGCGCACCTGCTCGCCGCGGGTGCCGCTGCTGGAGTAGGCGGCGTGCGGGGCGAAGAAGCCGACCGAGGCGTAGCCCCAGTAGTTGGTGAGGCCGCGGCGCAGCAGGTGCGGCTCGCTCACGAAGGCGTGCACGGGCAGCAGCTCGACGGCCGTCACGCCGAGGTCGAGCAGGTGCTGCACGGACGCCGGGTGGGCCAGCCCGGCGTAGGTCCCGCGCAGGTGCTCGGGCACGCCCTGGTTCAGCTGCGAGAAACCCTTCACGTGCAGCTCGTAGACCACCGTCTGCGGCCACGGCGTGCGCGGCGGAGCGTCAGCGCCCCAGTCGAACTCGTCGTGCACCACGACCGAGCGCGGCACCCAGGGCGCGCTGTCGCGGTGGTCCTGCAGCGTATCGCGCCCGGGCTGCGAACCGAACACGGCGTCGTGCAGCCGGAACTCGCCCTCGACCGCGCGGGCGTACGGGTCGAGCAGGAGCTTGCTGGGGTTGTGCCGCTGCCCGGCGTGCGGGTCGAAGGGCCCGTCGACGCGGAAGCCGTAGCGCTGACCGGGCCCGACCCCCGGCAGGTAGCCGTGCCAGACGTGGCCGGTCGTCTCCGTGAGCGGGATGCGGGTCTCGCGCCCGTCGTCGTCGAACAGGCAGACGTCGACGGCCTCCGCGCTCGCGGTGTGCAGCGCGATGTTGACGCCCTCGCCGTCCCAGGTCGCGCCGAGGGGACCGGGACGTCCGGGCCAGGCGTGCACGGTCAGCTCGCCTCCGGGCGGGGCAGCGACGTGGGGCGGGCGACGGAGCGCCGCTCGACGGGGATGACGTCGGCGAGCGACGTGCCGACGGGCAGCACGACGGCCTGCCCGCGCTGGCGACGCTCGAGCATCGCGTGCACCACCAGCGCGTTGCGCAGCAGCGCGGAGAACTCCTCCGGCTGGGTCAGCAGCCAGCCGTGGCGGCCGTGGACGACCTCGGTGGGCAGGCTGCCGACGACCTTGGCCAGGGTGCCCTGGGCGACGATGCGGTCGTCGTCGCCCCAGACCATGAGGACGGGAACGCCTGCGGCGACGAGGGACTCGGCCTGGTCAGCGAGCGAGGCCGTGAGCGCGACCCGGGCCGTGAGGGCCAGGGTGAGCGGCTTGCGCAGCACGTTCGGCACGAAGGCGCGCAGCATGCCCGGCGCCGAGCGCACGAGGTCGCCGGGGCTCAGCTCGCCGGCCGCGCGGGTCGCCCAGCGCAGCCAGGAGGTGTCGGTCAGCGCGCGCCCCTGACCGGGGGCCCCGCCGACGGAGTTGAGCAGGGTGAGCGAGCGGACCCGCTCCGGCCGGTCGGTCGCGAGCTGCAGGGCGACGCCGCCGCCGAAGGAGTGCCCGGCGACGAACACCGGGTGCTCGAGCTCGAGGACGTCCAGCAGCCGGCCGATCCGCTGGGCGTACGCCGGGAGGTCGATGCCCCTGAGCGCCGGGCCGTCGCTGCCGCCGAAGCCCGGCAGGCACGGGGCGATCACCCGCACGCCGGCGGCGGTCAGCCGGGTGATGCCGTCGGCGTAGCAGCGGGGTGAGAGCCCCCAGCCGTGCAGGAACAGCAGCGGGTCGGCGTCCGGGTCCCCGGCCTCCATGAGGCGGACGGTGGAGCCGTCGACCTCGAGGTCGCGCCAGGTCGGGGTGGCGCCGCGGGTGCGGCTCGAGGCGCTGCGGGTCATGGCGGCTCCCTGTCGGCGGGCGCTCGCAGAGGCGAGCCGGTGGTGCATCGGCGGGTCCTGGCCGTTGCCTGAGCGTTGCGGGGGTCGGAGCGCGCCCGTCAGGGGGCGGCGTGCGCGGGGCCGGCCACGGCGTGCAGGGCGGCGTGACGGTCGACGAGCAGCTCGTGCCCGGTCACCTCCTGCGGCTCGGCGTGGGCGAGCACCAGGTGGCCGAGCAGCTTCTCGTGGTCGGCCACCAGGTCGCTCCAGGTCTGCACCAGGTCGACGGCGGCCACCAGGGCCTCCAGGCGCACGCGCAGGGGGAGCAGCAGCAGCTCGCGCTCGAGCACCGCCACCAGCTCCTCCGGCAGCACCCGTCGCGGGTCGTCCTCGTCCGGGACGTCGCGCTCCAGCAGCTCGACGAGCTCGTCGAGCTCCTCGTCCTGCTCGTCCTCGTAGTCGGCGCCCAGCAGGTCGACGTCGAGCTCGTCCTCGTCGTCCTCCTGCTCGGAGTAGCCGGCCTCGACCTCGTCGAGCGACATGCCCGCCTCGGCGGCCCAGCGGGCCTCCTCCTCGAGGTCGATGTCGTCAGGCAGTGCGGAGAAGAACGCGTCCTGCCAGCGCTCGACGAGCTCGCGCACGGCGTCGCAGCGCTCGAGCACGCTCCCGACGTCCACGGTCGCGCCGTCGGAGGCCGGCGCCATCAGCGCGGCCTGCAGCGCCTTGGCCGCACCCGGCGGCAGGTCGGAGAGCGGATCGGCGGAGGAGACGGTGTGCACCACGCCCCTGGAGTCCCTGAACACCTGCGCAGCCTAGGGTGCGCACAGCAGTGACCGATCAAGCGGATGGAGCAGGACATGGGCGAGCTCGTACGGCTCGAGGTGGCCGACGGCGTCGGGACGATCCGGCTGGACCGTCCGAAGATGAACGCCATCAACGGCCAGCTGTACGCCGAGCTGCGCACCGCCGCTGAGGAGGCGTCCGCCCGCGAGGACGTCCGCGCGGTCGTCCTCTACGGCGGCGAGCGGGTCTTCGCGGCCGGCGCGGACATCAAGGAGATGGCCGGTCTGTCCTACCCGGAGATGCTCGTGTGGGGCACCGGGCTGCAGGAGGCCTTCAAGGTGGTCGCCAAGCTCCCCAAGCCGGTCGTCGCCGCCGTCACCGGCTACGCCCTCGGCGGCGGGTTCGAGCTGGCGCTGACGGCCGACTTCCGCGTCGTCGGCGAGCGCGCCAAGGTCGGCGTCCCCGAGATCCAGCTCGGCGTCGTCCCCGGCGCCGGCGGCACCCAGCGGCTCACGCGCCTGGTCGGTCCGGCGAAGGCCAAGGGCATGGTCTTCACCGGCCGTCACGTCGCCGCCGAGGAGGCGCTCGCGCTCGGCATCGCCGACCTCGTGGTGCCGGACGCCGGCGTCTACGAGGCCGCTCTCGAGCTGGCCGCCACGTACGCCTCCGGTCCGGCGGTGGCCCTGCGCGCGGCGAAGCAGGCCATCGACGACGGCCTCGAGCTCGACCTCGACGCGGCGCTGCGGCTCGAGTCGGCGTTGTTCGCCGGGCTGTTCGCGACCGACGACCAGAAGGCCGGCATGACCTCGTTCATGGAGCAGGGACCGGGCAAGGCCGTCTTCACCGGCCGGTAGCCCGCGGTGACGTCCGCCACGTCGCCGAGGCGTGCGCGCCTGATTACCCCTGGGTAACCTCTGGGTTCCGGGGTGCTCTCCGCGCTCGACTTGCACCGCACTACCGTGGCGGTCACCCTCGGACACGAACCGCGCGCGCGGGCCCGTCCCGTGCGCCAGCAGGTCCACGAACACCCCCCAAGACGGAGGTCGGCGCGCCACGTGAACATCGTCGTACTGGTCAAGCAGGTGCCTGACACCTGGGCGGAGCGCAAGCTCCAGGACAGCGACAAGACGCTCGACCGCGCGTCGGTCGACGTCGTCATGAACGAGATCGACGAGTACGCCGTCGAGGAGGCCCTGCGGATCAAGGAGGCCGGCGGCGGCGAGGTCACGATCCTCACCATGGGCCCGGAGCGGGCGGTCGAGACGATCCGCAAGGCGCTGTCGATGGGCGCCGACAAGGCCGTGCACCTGGTCGACGACGCCCTCAAGGGCTCGGACGCGGTGCAGACCTCGTACGCCCTGGCCAAGGTCCTCGAGACGCTCGAGTACGACCTGGTCATCGCCGGCTCCGAGGCGACCGACTCGCGCATGTCGGTCATGGCGGCGCTGCTCGCGGAGCGCACCGGCAAGCCGCAGCTGTCCGGTGCCCGCAAGGTCACGGCCGAGGGCGGGAAGGTCCGCATCGAGCGGCAGACCGACAACGGCTACGACGTGGTCGAGGCGCCGACGCCGGCGATCGTGTCCGTCGTCGAGAAGATCAACGAGCCGCGGTACCCGTCCTTCAAGGGGATCATGG
>JAOPVV010000277.1 GCA_025966005.1 Frankiales bacterium | reverse complement strand
ATGGACGCGCTGCCCGACACGGCCGGCCTCGACGACCCGGACGACGACCAGGACGGCAGCACCGACCCGGCCTGGCTCGACGGCACCGCCGACCGGCTCCGCGCCGACGACCCGCACGAGACCGACGCCGGCGGGACCGATGACACCGACGACGGCGACCCGTACGACCGGATGGCTGCCGACGGCTGGGGACTCGCGCTCGACGACCCCACCCGCTGGGCCGCCTGACCCGTCAGCCGTCCACACCCGATCGGAGCGGGCCGTCTGCTGGCGACTCGACCCCACCTCGCCCGCGCCGCCTGGTCGGACGGCACCATCGTCAAGACCGGTCAGCGCAGCCGGCGAGGAACCACCAGTGCGACCCCACCCGCGCGGCCGCAGGTCGTCTCCAGCCCCGACCGGACCACCCGCGACCGAGAGTCGCGGCCCGTCCCGACCAGAGTCCGCCTGCGGCGCCGACCCGATCCCTGGCGAGAGCCAGTACCGCCCCCGACGACACCGTCCGAGGCGCCTGATCGGCAGTCGGAACCTGGCCCCGCGCGCCGGCGTCCCACCGGCATGACGCGCACCGCAGCTCGGCACGCCGCCGCTGCCCTCGGGGCGCCGGCGCTGACGCTCGCTCTGCTCGCCGGCTGCGACGGGGAAGCGCCGGCCGGTGCGCCGGCGCCGTCCAGCAGCCCGGCAACCGCCGGTGCGAGCCCGCAAACCAGCAGCGCCGTCCCCCCGGAGTTCGCCCCGGCGTGCGGGGCGCCGGGGCGCCGAGTCGTCACCGACCTCGAGCTGGTCCTCGTCCGTCACGCGGACTGCGACCTGACCGGCGTGACGATCGTGAGCCAGGGCCGTGGCGCGCTCGTCCCGCCGCCCGGAGGCCTCGGTCTGGCCGACAGCGCCGGCGTCCGCATCTGGGTCGACCCGGACACGCTGGACGTGACGATCACCGCCGAAGACCGGATCACGATGCGCTGACCCGGCGCAGCCCGAGTGAGCAGCCCGTCTCGCGCAGGTGCGTCCTGCCGCCCGACTCGACGTGGGCCGCCCCCACCGGGTGCATGATCCGGGCTGCCGGCACAACCACAACAGATCGGGCAACTCATGGACGGCTTCAAGAAGTTCCTGCTGCGTGGGAACGTCGTCGACCTCGCGGTCGCCGTGGTCATCGGTGCAGCGTTCGGGGCGATCGTGACGGCCGTCGTCAGCGGCATCATCACCCCCCTGATCGGCCTGTTCGGCGACAAGAACTTCGATCAGATGACCGCCTGCCTCAAGGGCCCGTGCTCGGGCAGCGGCGACTCCGCGGTCGGCGTGCAACTGCTCTACGGCAGTGTCCTCACCGCTCTGCTCAACTTCCTCATCATCGCGGCGGTCATCTACTTCCTGGTCGTCACGCCGGTCCAGAAGCTCATGGACCGCTACAAGACCGAGCCCGAGCCCGACGCTCCCGTCAAGGACTGCCCCGAGTGCCTCAGCAAGATCCCGGCCGAGGCCACCCGGTGCGCGTTCTGCACTGTCGAGCAGGCGCCCGTCTAGGACTGGCCGCGACGTCAGTGCCCGCCGTGGTGCGGCGGGACGTCGGCCAGGAGTCGCGCGTCGTCGTCGGCCGGGGGTGGCTCGTCGCGCTCGACCGGCCATGATCCGGCCGGCTCCGCCGGTCGCGCGCCGGCGGGACCGACAGCACGCCGGCGACGTCGCCCGGGCGAGGGCTGGTCGGGGGTGGGCGCCACCTCGTCGACGCTAGCCCGCGCAGGGCTGCAGGTCATCCGGCGCTCCCGGCCGGCACCACCGGGCCGGCACTACGCTGGCGCCGTCCGCCTCCGTAGCTCAGTGGACAGAGCGCCTCCGTCCTAAGGAGGGCGTCGGGAGTTCGATTCTCTCCGGGGGCACGCGCGCAGGAGCCCGGCCCCGCGACGGGGACCGGGCTCCTGGACGGGCGGTGCGGACTACAGGCGGGTGCTGGTGCCGTAGGCCGCGGTGCGAGCGCTGAGGTCGTCGCCCGGATAGGGCTCGGGCGTCGTGGAGGGGCGGGTCTGCGCCTGCGCCTTGACGGTCGCCGTCTCGTTCTCGGCCTTGTTGAGCATGGTCTCCCAGCGGCCCTGCATGGGCTTGATGAGGCCGCCGCCGGCACCGACGATGACGACACCGGCCACGGTGCCGAGGATCGCGTACAGCAGCGGGCCGGTGACGGTCGTGGCGATGCCGACCTGGTCGAGAGCCGACTTCACGAAGCCGAGCAGGATCAGGATGCTCGCCAGATTGGCGAGGACCTTGCCGTACGACAGGCCGCCGAGGGCGTTCTCGATGAACGACTTGGCGGCACCGGCGACGACGGCCCCGATGACGACCAGGACGATCGCGACGATGATCCGCGGGATCAGCGCGATGAAGGCCGCGAGCGGCTCCTCGAGCGTCGCGATCCCGAGGGCGCCGACGGCCGCCGACAGGAACGGGATGAAGATCGCGAAGAAGACGAGCTTGGCGACGATGTCGCTGGCGTCGTAGGAGCTCTTCGCGAGGGCCTTCTTGATGCCGCCCTTCTCGACCGCGCGGTCGAAGCCGGCCTTCTCCAGGCCCTTGTCGACCAGCTTGGAGATGATCTTCGCGACGAAGTAGCCGACGAGGAGGATGACCAGGAAGCCGAGCAGCTTCGGGATGAAGGTCATGACGGTGCGGAACCCGTCGGTGACCGGGCCCTCGAGGTCGAGGGCGAGCGGTGCGGACACGTGTTCTCCTAGGGCTGGGGAGGGTCGTCCGGAGCGCTCTCCGCGTCCGGTGCTGGGCGTGGTGTCCCCCGTGTCCGGTCTCTTGATCGTCGTGGCCTGCTGTCAGGCTGGTGACGCCTGCGCGACCGCCGGCAAGCGCGCCCTCACCTCGGCGCACGTTTGACGGCGCGAAGAGGCGCGCGCCCACGGGACGGCCTAGCGTCCGCAGGCATGACGACCGCCATC
>JAOPVV010000272.1 GCA_025966005.1 Frankiales bacterium | reverse complement strand
CGCGGCCCGCACGATCAGGGTGGCCAGGTCGTCGGGGCGGACGTCCTTGAGCGAGCCCTTGAACGCCCGGCCGATGGGCGAACGGGCAGTCGCGACGATGACGGCTTCGGGCATGAGGGCTCCTCGGTCAGCGGTGGATGTTGCCCCAGGGTAACCAGGACCGAACGCCGTTCTAGTGGGCGGGGCGCCCGCAGCAGCTCAGGACCGAGCAGGCGGAGGAGCGAGTGGGTCGTCGGCCAGCTCGAGCTCGGCCGGGTCGGTCGGTCCGGCGGGGGCGCCGCGGCCGACGAGCGGCAGGCGGCGGCGCAGCCGGGCCAGCCGCCCGGGACCGCCCTCGGCCTCCAGCACCTCGACCTCGACGCCGGGCTCGCGGGAGGCCACGCTCGCCGCCAGCTCGAGGTCCTGGACGGTGTCGCTGACCGGCACGCTGACCGGGATGTCGACGCCGACCGCCTCGAGCACGCTGGGCAGCATGGCGTCGACGATGCGGCGGTAGCCCTCGGCCGAGGGGTGGAACCGGTCGTCGCTCCACAGGTGCGGCAGCTCGTGGAACTGGCGCGCGAGCAGGTCGCCCAGGGAGACGGCGATGCCACCCTCCTCGGCGACCGCGACGGTCTGGGCAGCGGCCAGTCGCCGGCTCCAGCGGGCGGCGACGGTGCGCAGCGGCTGCATGACCGGCTTGACGGTGCCGAGGTCGGGACAGGTGCCGACCACGACGACGGCGCCGGCGGCCCGCAGCGTCCGGACGGCCCGGGCCAGGTCGTGCGCCGCGCTCGCGACCGGTACGCGGTGCGTGACGTCGTTCGCGCCGATGATGATCACGGCGACGTCGACGGGACGCCGCAGCGCTCGCGCGACCTGCACCTCCAGGGCCGCGGAGCGGGCTCCCGTGACGGCCACGACGTCGAGGTCGACGCGCTGCCTGAGGTCGCGGGCGGTGCCACCGGCCAGCAGGGCGCCCGGCGTCTGGTCGGCGCTGTCGCAGCCGAGCCCGGCGGCGGCGGAGTCGCCGATCACCGACAGGTGCAGCGGCTTGTCGCCGCGGCGGCCGCGGCCGTAGGAGCCGGCGGCGAGCGGTGCGCGCTCCGTGGGGGTGCCGATCGTCCGGCGGGCGAGCCTGGCCTCGGTGGCGAGCAGCGCGACCGTGACCCCGGCGAGGCCGCCCATGGTGCCTCCGCCGTAGGCGGCCTTCACCGCGACGTAGCGCGCGCGGCGACCGGGGCGGGGGACCCGGCTCACGAGGGGCGTCCCGCGAGGAAGGCGCGCACCGCCACCTGTGCTCCGTCGCCGACGTGGGCGCCGTGCGTGAACGCGGCCACCTCGAAGTCGAGCTCGCCGAGCCGGGCGGCGGACGAGCGCGACAGCCGGACGTCGGTGCACGGCGAGCGGAACGAGTACCGCAGCCCGCGCACGTTGAACAGCGCGTCGCCGGTGACCAGCACGCCCGTGGAGGCGTGCAGGAACGAGCAGTGGCCGGGGGTGTGGCCGGGCGTGTGGACGACGGTGAGGCCGCCGCCGACGGGCAGCACCGCGCCGTCGACGAAGGTGCCGGCGACGTCGACCTTCGCGAAGCCGCCGGCCGGCAGGCGGGCCAGCAGCCGGCCGCCGCGGGTCGTGGAGTCCGGTCGGGGCATCCGGCCCTCGCGCAGGTAGACGGCCTCGCGCTCGTGCGCCAGGACGGCGCTGCCGGTGGCGTCGACGACCTGCTCGGCGCCGCCCGCGTGGTCGGCGTGGGCATGGCTGAGGACCAGGTGCGTGACGTCCTCGCGGCGCTTGCCCAGGCCGTCGAGCGCGGCGAGCACCGCGCGGGGGGCCCGCTTGGTGCCGGCGTCGAGCAGCGCCAGGGAGCCGTCGGACGCCTCGAACAGGAAGCTGTTGACCAGGTCGAACGGCGCGGTCGGGAGGCGCCACACGCCCGGCGCGATCTGCACGGCAGTCATCTCGCCCCCTTCGTCCGTTCCTCGCCGATCAACGTACCCGGCAGCCGTAGGCTCGCCGGAACCCCTGTGAGCCACGGCACGAGCCCCGCGCGACCCGACCCGGAAGGACCCTCCTGTGGAGGTCAGCGACTCCCTCATCGACCTGGTGGGCAACACGCCCCTTGTGCGGCTGGGGCGCATGGCCGCCGGCGTGAAGCCGCAGGTGCTCGCCAAGGTGGAGTACTTCAACCCGGGCGGGTCGGTGAAGGACCGGATCGCCCTGGCGATGGTGGAGGCGGCCGAGCGCGACGGGCTGATCAAGCCCGGCGGGACCATCGTCGAGCCGACCAGCGGCAACACCGGCGTCGGCCTGGCGATCGTGGCCAACAAGCGCGGCTACAAGTGCATCTTCGTCATGCCCGACAAGATGAGCAGCGAGAAGATCGCGGTGCTGCGGGCGTACGGCGCCGAGGTCGTGGTCTGCCCGACGGCCGTCGCACCCGAGCACCCCGACAGCTACTACTCGGTCAGCCGTCGGCTGGCGGCCGAGACGCCCGGCGGCTGGAACCCGAACCAGTACGCCAACCCGCTCAACCCGGCCGCCCACTACGCGACGACCGGTCCGGAGATCTGGCGCCAGACCGACGGCCGGGTGACGCACTTCGTGGCGGGCGTCGGCACCGGCGGCACGATCAGCGGCACCGGCCGCTTCCTCAAGGAGGCCAGCGGCGGGACGGTGCAGGTCATCGGCGCCGACCCGGAGGGCTCGGTCTACTCGGGCGGCACCGGCCGGCCGTACCTCGTCGAGGGCGTGGGGGAGGACTTCTGGCCGGCGACCTACGACACCTCGGTGGCCGACCGGATCATCGCCGTCAGCGACCGCGACTCGTTCCTCACCACGCGCCGGCTCGCCCGTGAGGAGGCCCTGCTCGTCGGCGGCTCGTGCGGGCTCGCGGCGGCGGCCGCGCTGCGGCTGGCCGAGGAGCTGACCGAGGACGACATCGTCGTGGTGCTGCTGCCCGACTCCGGTCGCGGCTACCTGTCGAAGATCTACAACGACGAGTGGATGGCCGACTACGGCTTCCTCACCCCGGACGACACCCAGCCGACCGTCGGGGACGTGCTGCACCGCAAGGGGCGCGACCTGCCCGAGCTGGTGCACGTCCACCCGCAGGAGACGGTTGGCTCGGCCATCTCGATCCTGCGCGAGTACGGCGTCAGCCAGATGCCGGTCGTGAAGGAGGAGCCGCCCGTCATGGCGGCCGAGGTCGTCGGGGCGGTCGTCGAGCGCGAGCTGCTCGACGCCGTCTTCGCCGACCGCGCGGCCCTGGACTCCCCGCTGTCGGCCCACATGAGCAAGGCGCTGCCGACGGTCGGTTCCGGCGAAGCCCTGTCGGTCGCGATGTCGGCGCTCGAGGGGGCCTCCGCGATGCTCGTGCTCGACGACGGCAAGCCGGTCGGCATCATCACCCGGTCAGACCTGCTGGGGTACCTCGCCCACGGCTGAGCGGGGCCGGGGCCCGCCTCAAGAGCATGGTCGACCAGCCGGGCTTCGACGACGAGGACGTCGACGCCGCCGGCAGCGCCAGCGCCGTACAAGGACGTTCTCGAGCGCTCGATCGTCCTGCTCAGCGCGCTGGTCGGCACCGTCTCCCACGAGCTGTCCGGCCACACGGTGGCGACCTCCACCGACGACGACGCCTGGTTCGACGTCGCGATGGCGGTGGTCGCCGAGGGCGTCGGGCCCGACCTCCCGCTGCCGGGAGCACCTACGGTCGTGGCATGGACGACACCGAGCAGACCGCCGCCCACGTCAAGGCCGCCGGCAGCGCCGACTTCGGCAGCGAGCTGCACGGCACGGCCGACCGCTGGAGCCAGGGATACGGCTTCGAGACGCGGGCCATCCACGCCGGCCAGGACCCCGACCCGACCACCGGCGCGGTCGTCGTCCCGATCTACCAGACGTCGACGTACGTGCAGTCCGAGGTCGGGGTGCACCGGGGCTATGAGTACAGCCGCAGCGGCAACCCGACCCGCACCGCGCTCGAGACCTGCCTGGCCGCGCTCGAGGGCGGCCGCACCGGCCTGGCGTTCGCGTCCGGCCTGGCGGCGGAGGACTGCCTGCTGCGCACGATGACCGGTCCCGGCGGGCACGTCGTCGTGCCGGACGACGCCTACGGCGGCACGTACCGGCTGTTCGCCAAGGTCCTGCAGCGCTGGGGCGTCGAGCACACGCCGGTGGCGCTGGGCGACCTCGCCGCGGTGCGCGCAGCGATGCGTCCCGAGACGTCGCTGATCTGGTGCGAGACGCCGACCAACCCGCTGCTCGGCGTCGCCGACATCGCGGCGCTGGCGACGATCGCCCATGACGGGGGCGCCCGGCTGGTCGTCGACAACACCTTCGCCTCCCCCTATCTGCAGCAGCCGCTCGCGCTCGGCGCCGACGTGGTCGTGCACTCGACGACCAAGTACCTCGGCGGTCACAGCGACGTCGTCGGCGGGGCGCTCGTGACCTCCGACGTGCTGCTCGGGGAGGAGCTGGCCTACCACCAGAACGCGATGGGCGGGGTGTCCGGCGCCTTCGACAGCTGGCTCGTCCTGCGGGGGGCGAAGACGCTTGGCGTGCGGATGGACCGGCACTGCACCAACGCCGCCCGCGTCGTCGACCTGCTGCTGGCGCACCCCGCGGTCGCGTCCGTGCTCTACCCCGGCCTGCCCGACCACCCGGGCCACGAGATCGCGGGCAGGCAGATGAGCCAGTTCGGCGGGATGGTCAGCTTCCGGCTCGCCGCCGGCGAGGCCGCCGCGCTCGAGGTCTGCCGCAGCACGCAGGTGTTCACGCTCGGCGAGTCGCTCGGCGGGGTCGAGTCGCTCATCGAGCACCCGGGACGGATGACGCACGCGTCGGTCGCGGGGTCGCAGCTGGAGGTGCCGTCCGACCTCGTGCGGCTCTCGGTGGGCATCGAGACCGTCGACGACCTGCTCGCCGACCTCGACCGGGCGCTGGCTGCCGCGTCGTAGGCGGGGTGGCCCGTCACCTCGTCCCCGGTGGTGCGTTGCGCCCGGTGTGGCCCCCCGTGACCCTGTAGCGCACTCTGGTCGGGTGAGACGACGAGCACCGCGCTGGGTGGTCGAGGTGACCGCCTGGAGCCTCGGGCTCGTGCTCCTGGCCGCCGGCGGCGCGCTGCTGTCGATCTCCGAGCCCCAGCGGGTCGTGGAGCAGCCCTCCTTCCCGCTCGCCGGCGCGCTGGTCGCGAAGGCGTCGCCCTCACCCACCCCCAGCCCGGTGCCGGTGCCGCCCCCGGCGCCGACGCGGGCTCCGGAGCGGGAGGCGCCGCTGCGCTCGGCCGCCGAGCCCGACCTCGACGTCGCGAGCGTCCTCGGCCCGCCGCC
>JAOPVV010000265.1 GCA_025966005.1 Frankiales bacterium | reverse complement strand
AGGACCTGGGGCTGTCGGCGGGCCTGCTCTCGGCCGAGACCGCCAGCCTGTCCGGGGGGCAGGCCGCCCGCGCCTCGCTGGCCAGCGTCCTGCTGTCCCGCTACGACGTCTTCCTGCTCGACGAGCCGACGAACGACCTCGACTTCGCCGGGCTCGAGCGGCTCGAGCGGTTCGTCCTGGGCCTGCAGGCCGGCCTCGTCGTCGTCAGCCACGACCGCGAGTTCCTGGCCCGCACCATCACCAGCGTGCTCGACCTCGACGAGCCGAGCCGCACCGCGACGCTGTACGGCGGCGGCTACGACACCTACCTCGCCTCGCGGGCGCTCGCCCGCCAGCAGGCGCGCGACGCCTACGAGGACTTCGACGACAAGCGGTCCGGGCTGGTCGACCAGGCCCAGCGGCAGCGCGAGCAGTCGGTGCGCGGCGCCGTCCGGGCCAAGCGCAAGTCGCCCGACAGCGACAAGGTCGCCCGGGGCGCCCGGATGGAGGCCGCCACCCACTCGGCGGGGCGGGTCAAGACGATCGAGGCCCAGCTGCGCCACCTCGACGAGGTCGAGGAGCCGCGCAAGGAGTGGAAGCTGCAGATGTCGATCGCGGCGGCGCCCCGGTCCGGTGACGTCGTGGCCGTGCTGTCCGAGGCGGTCGTCCAGCGCGGCGGGTTCACCCTCGGCCCGGTCGACCTGCAGGTGTCCTACGGCGAGCGGATCGCCGTGGTGGGCCCGAACGGCGCGGGCAAGACGACGCTGCTGCAGGCCCTGCTCGGACGGCTGCCGCTCATCTCGGGCCGCCAGTCGCTGGGCTCCGGGGTGCTGGTCGGCGAGGTCGACCAGGCCCGCTCGGAGTTCCGGTCGGAGCAGACCGTGGTCGAGGTCCTCGAGGGCATCACCTCGTGGCCGGCGTCGGAGGTCCGCACCCTGCTCGCGAAGTTCGGCCTGCGGGCCGACCACGTCCACCGGCCGGCGGTGTCCCTGTCGCCCGGCGAGAAGACCCGGGCGTCACTGGCGCTGCTGCAGGCGGTCGGCGTCAACTGCCTGGTGCTGGACGAGCCGACCAACCACCTCGACCTGCCGGCGATCGAGCAGCTCGAGCAGGCGCTGGAGTCCTACGACGGGACGCTGCTGCTGGTCACCCACGACCGGCGGCTGCTGGACGCGGTCCGGATCGACCGGACGGTGTCGCTCGATCGCTGAGCGCCGTCCGAGCTCAGGTGCCGAACGAGTACGCCGCGCTCGCGTTCGACCCCTGCCTGGCCTGAGCGAAGTACGTCTGCCCGGGCGTGAGCTTGTCGGCGGTCTGCCCCGTCGACCAGCTGCCGGAGGATGCGGGGGTCACGGAGACCGACGCCACGGGGGACGAGCATGGGAATGAGCTGACGCTGCAGACGGTGACGACGAGCTGCACGCCGCTCGAAGCACCGGCACCCGAGAAGCTGTACTCGTTGCTCCCCCGCTGGTGGCGTGCCCCGTGACGGTCAGGGTCGCTGCTGCTGCTTGCGTCTGGGGAGCAGCGTTCGCCGAGGCGGGTGCCTGGAGGGTCGTCGCCTTCGACCCGCCGGCTCCTGACCCGGGCTGGGTCCAGACGCGACGGACCCCCCGGCGGTCAGACCCACGAGAGAGGCAGCGGTGAGCACGACCGTCGCGGTCCGGCGGGGCATGCGCATGGGAGGGACCGGACGGTCCCGACGGACCGAACGTCTCGGACGATGTGGTCAGCAGTGACCAGTGGGCATGACCCGGACGAAGGCTGCGTGCTCGACCTGATCCGGACATGACGCAGCGGGCCGGTCCCGAAAGACCGGCCCGCCCTGAGAGCCGTCAGTGCAGGACTACGGGTGCAGCGGACTCGTGAAGTGGAGGTTCCGCAGCAGGCCCGGGTCGCTGATCGGCACCTCCCAGATGTCGGCCGCGCCGTCGGGGTCGATCGTCCTGGCGGTGAGCAGGAACTCGACGATCTGGCCCTGACCGGCGAGCGCACCGGCCGTGAACGACGGGTCGAGCAGGAAGCCGTGCGGGTTGCGGCTGGCCTGGCCGGTCTTGTCGTTGCGGTAGAGGCTGGTCCGGTCGAACAGGCCACCGGCCGCGATGAGCGTGCGGCTGGTCGGGTTCGGGACCGTCTGGTCGCCGAGGGCGACCTGGAACAGCACCGACGTGGCGGACGCGCGACCGCCGGGCGGGGTCGCCCGCAGCAGCGGCGCGTACGTCTCGGGGTTGCCCGAGCGGGTCAGCCAGGTGGCCAGGCCCAGGTACTCCTGGATGGCCAGCGCACCCGGTGCGGGAGCGGTGACGGGGGGGTCGCCGGGCAGCGGCATCGATTCGGTGAAGCCGACGTCGCCGCCGTTGAGCAGCTGTGGGACGGCGTTGCCGAGGGCCTGCGTCGTCAGCGGACGGAACGCCGGCGACAGCCGCGCGATCTCGGTGATCGGGCCGCCGGGGACGTTCAGCGCCAGCCGCTGCACGCGCGGGTCGGCGCCGCCGAGCATGGTGCCGTAGATGCCGCCGAAGCTCTGGCCGTAGTACGTCGTGCCGGTGCTCGCCAGCGGCGCCGCGGGGGTGCCGCGTCCGACGGCCCGCACCAGGGCGGAGACGTCGACGACGGTCTGCCGCAGGCCGTCACGGCTGTTCACCGCGCCGAGCCGACCCGGGTTGCCGGGGGTCGACACGCCCTCGGACGACTCGATGAGGCCGTTGCCGTCCTGGTCGGTGCCGCGGCCGTACGCGGGCGTCGTCGTGGTGACCCCCTCGCGGGTGATCCGCCACTCGCTCCCGGCGCCGAAGCCGTGGCCGACGACATGGGTCGCGATCGTGGCCAGGCCGCGGGTGGCGTTCTGGCTGGCGGCCAGGAAGACGTCGGTCGCCGAGCGGGTGAAGCCGTGGCCGAAGACCGCGACGGGCCAGCCGCCGGTCGGCGGGGTGCCGGCCGGCACGAGCAGCACGAACGGCAGCCGTTCCTGACCACGCACCGACGGGCCGCTGCCGCCGGTCGGCGTCTGCGGGATGAGCTTGTCGGACGTCAGCCAGGACGGCGCGAGGTAGGAGCCGAAGACGTACGAGCCGACCCCCGTGCCCGAGATGTTCGGGATCGTCGTGGTGACCGTCGCCGTGGCCGGGCCGCGGTCGGCGGTGTAGCCAAGCACCGTGCCGGCCGCCGGGACGGCCTGGTCGACGACCAGGCCGCGGGCGTCCGCGGCGATGCCCGCGCGGTCGTAGGCCAGTCCGCTGTCGAGCTGGCCGACCATGCGCCGCAGGTCGATCGTCGCGCTCATCGTGGTGAAGGTGCGGTTGACGTTCGGCAGACCGCCGACCGGACGGACGCGCAGCCGGTAGGTCGTCGACGGCGCCAGCTGCACCGACGGGTGCATGAACACCGAGGCGTGGGCGGCGTCGTAGGCCACGCGGTCGACGCCGGTGACCAGCGCCGGTCCGGTGCCCCGCACCTTCTCCACGACCGTGTTCGCCGCGACCAGCACGGGGTCGACCGGCCGGCTGAACGTGACGGACATGCGCGGGTCGAGGTCGAACCCGTCCAGCTGGTCGATCAGACGGGTCACGTCGCAGGACGTGACCCGGGTGGCGCAGTCGACCAGCGGGAGGGCGACGCGTCGACCCGTGAGCTGCGTGCGGTCGGGCACGGTGAGGCTGTCGTCGGGGAACGCGGCCAGCACCCGGATCGCGGGTGTGGCAGCGGTGGCGGGGGCCACGGCGACCGCGCCGACTCCGGCCACGAGGGCGGAGGCGGCGACGGCGGCCGAGAGCAAGCGGTGGCGCAAGGTCGGTCCTTCCACGGACGGCGGGGGTCCAGTCCTACTGCATCGTGACCCGGATCACACACTCGGGTGCGCCGAGTGGCGCAAGAACGCTGCTCCGAACGCCCGGAAGGACCGAGCTGTCCCCGTTCGCCACCCGGCCGCCCGGGGCCCGTCGGCCGGCCGCTGGCAGACTCGCCGGGTGACGACGACCCGGGGCGAGACCCCGCTGGACAAGCTCGTGGACCTGCTCGACCTCGAGACGATCGAGGTCGACATCTTCCGGGGCAAGCAGCCGAACGAGTCGGCCCAGCGGGTCTTCGGCGGCCAGGTCGCCGGGCAGGCGCTGGTCGCGGCCGGGCGCACCGTCCCGTCCGACCGTCCCGTCCACAGCCTGCACGCGTACTTCCTGCGGCCGGGCGACCCGAGCGTGCCGATCGTCTACGAGGTCGACCGCATCCGCGACGGCCGGAGCTTCACGACCCGCCGCGTCGTCGGCATCCAGCATGGCAAGGCGATCTTCAACCTGCAGGCCTCGTTCCAGCTGCAGGAGGACGGCAACGAGCACGCCGTCGCCATGCCGGACGTCCCCGAGCCCGAGTCGCTGCAGCGCCTCGAGGACCGGATGGCGCCCTACGCCGACGAGCTCGGCGGCTGGTACACCCGGCCCCGGCCGATCGACGTCCGCTACATCGGCGACCCGCCCCGGGTCGCCAAGGACACCGGCTACCGCGAGCCCAGCTCGCAGGTCTGGATGCGGGCCGACGGCATGCTGCCCGACGACCCGCTGCTGCACGTCTGCGCGGTGACGTTCGCCAGCGACATGACGCTGCTGGACTCCACCCTCATCCGGCACGGCCTCGCGTGGGGCACCGGCGACGTGCTCGGCGCCAGCCTGGACCACGCGATGTGGTTCCACCGGCCGTTCCGCGCGGACGAGTGGTGGCTGTACGACCAGGAGTCGCCATGGACCGGCGCCTCCCGCGGGCTGGCCCGGGGCGCCATCTACACGCGGGACGGGCACCTGGCCGTCAGCGTCGTCCAGGAGGGCCTGATCCGCACCCCGCGCTGAGCGGACCGGGCCGGAAGCGCGGTCAGCCCGCCGGGTCGCGCGGGGGGCGTCGGGGGCGGGTCGGCGTGCGGTCGCGGTCCAGGTGAGTCCTGAGGGCGGGTGCAGCGACGTGAAGTGGACGCTGCACTACCGGGCTGTCACCGGCTGACCCGGACCAGCCCCTCCTGCACGACGCTGACGGCGAGCTGGCCGTCCCGCGTGAAGATCTGCCCCTTGGCGAGCCCGCGCCCGCCGCC
>JAOPVV010000179.1 GCA_025966005.1 Frankiales bacterium | reverse complement strand
CCGTCTTCAAGCGCCTGCAGCGCCTCAAGGAGCTCGAGCTCATCGAGGCCACCGGTGGCCAGACGGTGCTGACGAAGAAGGAGGCGCTCGTGCTGTCCCGCGAGCGCATCAAGCTCCAGCGCACCCTGGGCGGCATCCGCGAGATGACCCGCACCCCGAGCGCGATCTGGGTCGTCGACACCAACAAGGAGCACCTCGCCGTCAACGAGGCCCGCAAGCTCGGCATCCCGGTCGTCGCGATCCTCGACACCAACTGCGACCCCGACGTCGTCGACTACAAGATCCCGGGCAACGACGACGCGATCCGCTCGATCGGCACGCTCACCCGTGTCATCGCCGACGCCGTCGCCGAGGGCCTGATGGCCCGCGCCGGTGCCAACGCCAACGCAGACGCCAAGCCCGAGGCCGGCCAGCTCGCCGGCGACGAGCCGCTGCCGGACTGGGAGAAGGAGCTGCTCACCGGCGGCGCCGCCCAGGCCGCAGGTGTGGCCGACGCCGCCGTCGAGGGTGCCGGCGCCGCCGACGCCACTCCGGCCGCGGCCGCTGCCGTCGAGGCGCCCGCCGCTCCGCAGAGCTAGTCCCCGTACGGACGGCGGCGCCGAGGGCATCCTCGGCGCCGCCGCCGCACGTCCCGCACCTCCCACGGACCCACTGACGAGATCGAGAGACGAGACATGGCTTCCATCACCGCCGCGGACATCAAGAAGCTCCGCGAGGCCACCGGCGCGGGCATGACCGACTGCAAGAACGCCCTGGTCGAGGCCGAGGGCGACTACGACAAGGCCGTCGAGCAGCTGCGCATCAAGGGGCTGAAGGGCGTCGCCAAGCGCGAGGGCCGTGCGGCCAGCAACGGCCTGGTCGTCGCCAAGCTCGAGGGCACCACCAAGGGCACCCTGCTCGAGCTCAACTGCGAGACCGACTTCGTCGCCAAGAACACCAGGTTCCAGGAGCTCGCCGCGCAGGTCGTCGACGCCGCCTTCGGCAGCAACGACGTCACCGCGCTGCAGAGCATCGACGTGAACGGCAAGCCGCTGTCCGAGGTCATCAGCGACGGCGGGGCGATGCTCAGCGAGAAGATCGAGGTGCGTCGCATCGCGACCTTCGAGGGCGCCTACGTCGGGGTCTACCTGCACAAGACCAACCCGGACCTGCCGGCGCAGCTCGGCGTCCTGGTCGAGCTGACCGGTGAGAACGCCGAGGTCGCCAAGGACGTCGCGCAGCACATCGCCGCGTTCTCCCCGACCTACGTCTCCCGCAGCGAGGTCCCCGAGGACGTCGTCGCCAAGGAGCGCGAGATCGCCGAGGCGACCGCCAAGGAGGAGGGCAAGCCCGAGGCCGCCCTCCCCAAGATCGTCGAGGGTCGCGTCAACGGCTTCTTCAAGGAGCAGGTGCTGCTCGAGCAGGCCTTCGCCAAGGACAGCAAGAAGACCGTCGCCAAGGTGCTCGAGGAGGCCGGCGTCCAGCTCACCGGCTTCGCCCGCTTCAAGGTCGGTCAGGCCTGAGCCTGCACTGCCAGTAGGTTCTCGACGACCCGCACGCCGTACGACGAAGGAGGCCGCCGCCCGTGAGCACTGACGAGGTGGCGGCCCCTTCGCTGTCCGGGCCCGACGGCGCGGGGCAGCCGTACCAGCGGGTCCTGCTCAAGCTGTCCGGCGAGGTCTTCGGCGGCGGCGCGGTCGGGCTGGACCTCGATGTCGTGGCCGACATCGCCCGGCAGATCCGCGACGTCGTCACCAGCGGCGTGCAGGTCGCGATCGTGGTCGGCGGAGGCAACTTCTTCCGCGGCGCCGAGATCGCCCAGCGCGGCATGGACCGCTCTCGCGCCGACTACATGGGCATGCTCGGCACGGTCATGAACTGCCTGGCGCTGCAGGACCTGCTCGAGCAGCAGGGCGTCGACACCCGCGTGCAGACCGCCATCACGATGGGCCAGGTGGCCGAGCCGTACATCCCCCGCCGCGCGATGCGCCACCTCGACAAGGGCCGGGTCGTCATCTTCGGCGCCGGCGCCGGCATGCCGTTCTTCTCGACCGACACGGTCGCCGCCCAGCGCGCGCTCGAGATCGGCTGCCAGGTGCTGCTCATGGCCAAGAGCGTCGACGGCGTGTACGACAGCGACCCGGGCAAGAACCCCGACGCCGTGAAGTTCGACCACGTCACGTACGCCGAGGTCCTCAGCCGCGACCTGAAGGTGGCCGACGCCGCGGCGTTCAGCCTGTGCATGGAGAACGACCTGCCCATCATCGTGTTCGCCCTGCAGGAGGACGGCAACATCGGTCGTGCGGTGCGCGGTGAGAAGATCGGCACGCTCGTGAACGGCCCACGCCCCGGAGATGGAGCAGCGCGATGATCGACGAGACCCTCCTCGACGCCGAGGAGAAGATGGAGAAGGCGGTCGCGGTCGCCAAGGAGGACTTCTCCGGCATCCGCACCGGCCGGGCGACCTCCGCGATGTTCAACAAGATCGTCGTGGACTACTACGGCGCGATGACGCCGGTGAACCAGCTGGCGTCGCTCCAGGTGCCGGAGCCCCGGATGGCGATCATCAGCCCGTACGACAAGGGCTCGCTCGGCATCATCGAGCGCGCCATCCGTGACTCCGACCTCGGGGTGAACCCGACCAACGACGGCAACATCATCCGGATCGTGTTCCCGCAGCTGTCCGAGGAGCGACGCCGCGAGTTCATCAAGGTGGCCCGCCACAAGGCGGAGGACGCGAAGATCTCGATCCGCAACATCCGCCGCAACGCCAAGGCCGAGCTCGACAAGATGGTCAAGGACGGCGACACCGGCGAGGACGAGGTCACCCGAGCCGAGAAGGAGCTGGAGAAGACCACGACGCAGTACGTCCACAGCGTCGACGAGCTGCTCAAGCACAAGGAAGCCGAGCTGCTCGAGGTGTGAGCGAGGACCTGATGGCGGCGATCGACACCGCGCCGGCACCCGCACAGGGCGCCCCCGGCAAGCGCGAGCCGGGGCGGGCCGGACGCAACCTGCCCGCCGCCATCGGCGTCGGGCTGGCGCTCGGTGCGCTCGTCACGGTCCCGCTGTACTCGCCCTACCGCTGGGTGTTCATCGGGGTGCTGGCCGCCGCCGTGCTGCTCGGCACCTACGAGATCGTCAAGGCCCTGCGCACCCTCGGCGCGCAGCCGCCGATGGTGCCGCTGCAGATCGGCGGCGTCGCGATGGTCGTGCTGGCCTACCGCGAGGGCCCCGAGGCGCTGTTCCTGGCGCTGGTGCTCACCGTCCTGGCGTGCCTGGCCTGGCGGCTCGCCGACCCCGCCGAGGGCTTCCTGCGCGACGTCGCCGCCTCGACCTTCACCGCGGCCTACGTGCCGTTCCTCGCCGCCTTCGCGTCCCTGCTGTCGATGCCCGCGGACGGACCCCGCCGGGTGACGGCGTTCATCGCCGTCGTCGTCTGCAGCGACGTCGGGGGCTACGCCGCCGGCGTGCTGTTCGGCAAGCACCCGATGGCGCCCTCGGTCTCGCCGAAGAAGTCCTGGGAGGGCTTCGCCGGGTCGCTGACCGCGTGCGCGATCGCCGGGGCGGTCTTCTTCGTCACCCTGTTCGACGCCTCGCCGCTGCTCGGCGTCGCGTACGGCCTCGCCGTCGTCGTGACGGCGACGCTGGGCGACCTCGGCGAGTCCATGGTCAAGCGCGACATCGGCATCAAGGACATGGGCACGCTGCTGCCCGGTCACGGCGGGATCATGGACCGGCTCGACTCGCTGCTCCCGACCGCGCCGGTCGCCTGGCTGCTGCTCGCGGCGTTCGTCTCCTACCCCTGAGCTCCTACCCCTGAGCTCCTACCCGTCAGCGCGGGCTCGGGGAAGCAACGGGCCCGCCCGTACGCTGGTCTCACTGTGACCGCACCCCGTACGGCCCTCCCGCTCGTGTTCGACGAGCCCGCGCGCGCCAAGCTCCCGCCCCGCCACCTGGCCGACCTCGACGTCGCCGAGCGCCGGGCCGCCGTGGTGGCGCTGGGGGAGAAGCCGTTCCGGGCCGAGCAGCTGTCGCGGCACTACTTCGCCGGTCACCTGCCCGAGCAGATGACCGACCTGGCTGCTCCCGTCCGCGCGACGCTCACCGCCGACCTGCTGCCGCCGCTGCTGACCCCGGTCCGCGAGCTCGAGACCGACGCGGGCGACACCGTCAAGACCCTGTGGAAGGGCCACGACGGCACGCTGGTCGAGTCGGTGCTGATGCGCTACACCGACCGGACCACCGTCTGCGTGTCGAGCCAGGCCGGCTGCGGCATGGCCTGTCCGTTCTGCGCCACGGGCCAGGCCGGGCTCACCCGCAACCTGTCGACCGGCGAGATCGTCGAGCAGGTCGTCGCGGCCCAGCGCACCGAGTCCGCGCGCGGCGGTCGCGTCAGCAACGTCGTGTTCATGGGCATGGGCGAGCCGATGGCCAACTACGCCCGCGTCATCGGGGCGGTGCGCCGGATCACCGAGGCGGCGCCGCACGGCGTCGGCATCGGTCAGCGCAGCGTCGTGCTGTCGACCGTCGGGCTCGTCCCGGCGATGCGCAAGCTCACCGAGGAGGGCCTGCAGATCACCCTCGCGCTGTCGCTGCACGCCCCCGACGACGAGCTGCGCGACACCCTCGTCCCGGTCAACACCCGCTGGCCCGTGCGCGAGGTGCTCGACGCGGCCTTCGGCTACACCCGCACGACCGGGCGCCGGCTGTCGATCGAGTACGCGCTGATCCGCGACGTCAACGACCAGCCGTGGCGCGCCGACCTGCTCGCCAAGCGGCTCGCGAACAAGCTCGTGCACGTGAACCTCATCCCGCTCAACCCGACGCCGGGCTCGAAGTGGGACGCCTCGCCCAAGCCGGTCGAGCAGGAGTTCGTGCGCCGGCTCCGGGCGGCCGGCGTCAACGCCACCGTCCGCGACACCCGAGGCCGGGAGATCGCCGGCGCCTGCGGCCAGCTGTCCGCCGCCGAGGCGTGACCTCCTAGAAGAAGCGCCGCGCCAGGGCGGCGAGCTGCGCCCGGCCGACGTCGCCGGCGAGCTGGCTGCGGTTGGTGGAGGCGCCCCGCGCCCACTGCGCGTACACCTCGGCGAAGTCGCCGGCCGGGGTGGCGAAGTCGGTGCAGCCGCTGCAGCCGTACCAGGGGGTGCTGGCCGGGATCCCGCGGGCGGCGAGCCAGGCGCGACGGTCGGCGGCGCTCATCAGCTCGGTGTCGTGCGCGTGCCCGAGCTCGTGGGCCATGACGTGGCGCAGCAGCTCGACCGACTGGCTGCCGCACGGGCGCACGTACATCGCGATGCGCTTGTCGTCGAGGTAGGTCATGCCCATGACGCCCTTGCGCGCGGACTCGAACGAGACGCGGTAGCCGGCCTTGCCGGAGCCGCCCTTGAGCGAGGCCAGCGCCGCCTGGCCCCGGCGCTGCTGCCAGCCGGCGCCGGAGCACAGCGCGGGCGCCGAGCCAGGCGCGACGGTCGGCGGCGCTCATCAGCTCGGTGTCGTG
>JAOPVV010000169.1 GCA_025966005.1 Frankiales bacterium | reverse complement strand
GGCTCGTCGCCCGACCCGCCCGGGTCGGACGGCAGCAGCAGCCGCACCGCCTCCGGCTCGAGGTAGGGCAGCCCGTAGACCGCGACCTCGCCGTGCTCGTCCGGCAGCAGCACAGGGACGCCGACGTCCTGTGGCCGGGTGCGGACGTGGACCCCGGAGGCGTCGACCAGCCGGGCGCTGACGCCCAGGCGCGACGCGGAGTCGTGGTTGCCGCTCGTGACGACGACCCGGGCACCGGCCTCGCGCAGCCGGACCAGGGCGTCGTCGTAGAGCCCCACGGCCTCGACCGACGGCACGGCCCGGTCGTACACGTCTCCGGCGACCAGCACGGCGTCGACGCGCTCGGAACGGACCGTCTCGACGAGGCCGTCGAGGAAGGCCGCCTGCGCGTCGCCGAGGTCGGCGCGGTGCAGGGTGCGGCCGAGGTGCCAGTCGGAGGTGTGGAGCAGGCGCATGCCACGACGGTAGGACCGACCACCGACAGGTCGCGGCTTCACACGCGGCTCACCCGCGAGGGTGTGGACTGGCCGGGTGGACCTCGACGCACCCGGGCGGCTGCTGCTGCTGGCCGCCGTCGGCGCGATCGCGGTGGCGTACGTCGTCCAGCAGCGCCGGCGCCGGCGCCTCCAGCGCGGCTGGGCCGACGACGCGCTCGTGGCGAGCGTCGCCCCCGTCCGTCCCGGGCCGCTGCGGCACGTGCCGGCGGTCCTGGTGCTGTTCAGCCTGGTGGGCATGACCACGGCCTTCGCCGAGCCGACGGTCGAGCGGGAGGTGCAGCGCGAGCGCGCCACCGTCGTCGTGGCCCTCGACACCTCGACGTCCATGCTGGCGCAGGACGTCGCGCCCGACCGGTTCACCGCCGCCAAGGCCGCCGCCACGCGCTTCGTGGACGGCCTGCCGGACGGCTTCGACGTCGCCCTGGTCGGCTTCCACGGCGCGGCGACGCTGCACGTGCCGGCGACGTCCGACCACGCGGCGGTCACCCGGGCGATCTCGCAGCTGGAGCTGTCCGGCGGCACGGCTCTCGGCGACGCCGTGCTCACCTCCCTGTCCGCCCTGCGGACGCCGGACGCGGAGGCGGTCGGCGCGGTCGTCCTGCTCGCCGACGGCGGGAGCACGGCCGGCTCGCCGCTGCCCGCCGCCGTCGCGCAGGCGGTGGACGCCGGCGTCCCCGTCAGCACGATCGCGTACGGCACCCCCGACGGCGTCGTCGTGGCGGACGGGCGGGTGTTCGAAGTGCCGGTCGACCGGCCCGTGCTGGCCGAGGTCGCCGAGGCGACCGGCGGCCAGGCGTACACCGCGTCGACGAGCCAGGAGCT
Source organism: Frankiales bacterium (assembly GCA_025966005.1). GTDB lineage: Bacteria > Actinomycetota > Actinomycetes > Mycobacteriales > SCTD01 > SCTD01. Next base: position 2,766 of record JAOPVV010000169.1, on the reverse strand, counting down.
GACCGGCGTCTACGAGTCGGTCCGCGCCCGGCTCAGCACCACGACGGAGCAGCAGGACGTCTCCGCCGCCGTGTCGGGGGTCGCCCTGGCCCTGCTCGTCGGCGCGGCCGTCGCGGCCCTGGTGGACAGGCGGGTGCACTCCGCCCCCTGAGGGACGCCGCGCATCGACTGGATCCGATGTGTCCGGGACGTCAGGATGGCCCGGTGTGCGGCAGGTCCGCACGGGCAGGACACCGGCACCATCCGCACACGACGAGGGGCAGCTCATGGACAGCACCGAGCAGGGGCGAGCCAGCGAGACGGCGCTCAGCGCCTTCGCCCAGGAGCTGCGGCTCCGCCTCGTCGAGGCCGAGGCCTCGGTGCAGGCGGCGCGGCACCTCGACGACCCGCTGCTGCTGCAGATCGCCGAGGGCGACCTCGCCGACATGCGCGCGCTGGCCAGCCGCAACGACCTCGACCCCGAGCACGACCTGGCGGCCGTCGCCGAGCCGCCAGCGGTCGTCACTCCGCGGGACTGACCTCGAGGCCGGCCGGGTCGGCGTCGCCGACGTCGCCCGGACCGGCCACCAGCAGCACGCCGACCGGCACGAGCGCGAGCAGGGGCAGCAGCGCCACGACCGCCGTCGGCCCGTCGGACGTCAGGACGTACGCCGCCGGCACGCCGGCTGCCAGCAGCCCGGCCAGCAGCGCCAGGACCAGCTGCCTGCGCGGCGGGGCGCTGCGGCGGCCCACCGCCCCCAGCCACCGGTCGTCGAGCCCTCGCAGCCAGTCCCCCATGGCGGTCAGGCTCCCACGGCGGGCGCGCCGCGCGGTGCAGGTCCAGGGGACGTCGCCGGAGGTCCCAGCGCACCGGGCCGCGCGCCGCGGTGGGACACTCGTGCGATGAGAGCCTCCGACCTCCCCGACGACCTGCGTGGCGCCCTGGTGGTCGCCGTGGACGACTCCCCCCCGGCCCGCGAGGCGCTGCGCTGGGCCGCCGGCCTGGCCACCGGGCTCGACCGAACGCTGCACGTGCTGTCGGTGTGGAACTTCATCACCGGCACCGCCCCGTCCGACCAGGCCGCCCACGAGACCCTGTCGCTGGAGCGCTGGCAGGCCGAGGCCGAGCGCCGCCTCGCGGCGCTGGTGGCCGAGGAGCTCGGCGACGCCGAGGTCCGCCCGGTCGTGCTGCACGGCAACACGACCCCGGTCCTGCTCGCGACGTCCGAGCTGGCCGACCACCTCGTCGTCGGCTCCCGCGGGCGCGGCGGCTTCACCGGGTTGCTGCTCGGCTCGACGAGCGAGCAGGTGGTGCGGCACGGGAGCTGCCCCGTCACCGTGGTCCGCCACGGCTGCACGGCGCCCGCCCCGACCGCTGCCTGACGGGTGGCCGACGACCTCCACCGCCCGGTCATCGTCGGTGTCGGGCAGCTGCACTCGAACCGCGACCGCACCGTCGCGGGCGCCCGCGAGCCGCTCCACCTGATCACCGAGGCGCTCCGGGCCGCCGCACCCCCGGCCCTGCTGGCGGCGGCCGACGCCGTCCACGCCGTCCATGTCGCAAGCTGGGCGTACGGCGGGCTGGCGCGGCGCGTGGCCGGTGAGGTGGGGGCGAGCCCGTCCCACCTCGAGGACACCGGGCTCGGCGGCCACCTGCCGGTCCGGCTGCTCGAGCGCGCCGCAGCCCGGATCGCCGCCGGTGGCTGCCGCGTGGCGCTGGTCGTCGGGGGCGAGGCGCAGGCGTCGGTCTCGCTGCTCGGCAAGGCGGGCGTCGACCCGGTCGCGCAGCTCGGCTGGACGGCGGACCCGGGCGGGCCGCCCGCCTTCGACCTCGACCAGCTCGGCTCCCCCGCCATGCAGGCCGCGGGGATGATCGCGCCGACCCGCGTCTACCCGCTCTACGAGAACCGGCTGCAGGCCGACCTGGGCCTGACCCCCGAGCTGGCGCACGCGTGGTCCTCGCGCCTGTACGCCGCGCTCACGGGGGTCGCGTCGGCGCACCCGGCGGCGTGGGAGCCCGACGTCCTCACGCCGGACGAGGTGGGCACCGCGGGTCCGGCCAACCGCATGGTGTGCGAGCCGTACCCGCTGCGCATGAACGCGATGCCGCACGTCGACCAGGCCGCGGCCGTCGTCGTGACGTCGCTGGCCGCGGCCCGCGCCCACGGCGTGCCGGACGCCGACCTGGTGCACGTCTGGGGCGGTGCGGGGTCCGACGACGACCCGGACGTCCTGGTCCGGCCCGACCTCGGCGGCTCACGGGCGCTGGGTGACGCCCTCGACCGCTGCCTGACCCGGGCCGGACTGACCGTCGCCGACCTCGACCTGCTCGACGTCTACAGCTGCTTCCCGGTGGTGCCCAAGCTCGTCGGCCGGCACCTCGGGCTCGCCCCGGACGCCGTGCTGAGCGTCACCGGCGGCCACTCGGCGTTCGGCGGCCCGCTCAACAGCTACGCGCTGCACGCGGTCGCGACCATGGTGCAGCGCCTGCGCGCCGGGGGCGGGACGGGTCTGGTGCACGGCAACGGCGGCTACCTCACCTACCAGCACGCCGTCGTGCTGAGCAGCGGCCCGCACCCCGCCGGCTACGTCGGCGACCCCGTCGCGCGCACGGTCACCGGCCCTGCCGTCGAGGTCGTGGCGCTCGGCGAGGAGCCCGTCGACGTCGTCGTCGAGACGGCGACCGTCGAGCACGACCGCAGCGGCGCGCCCGCGCAGGCCTTCGTGGTCGGACGCACACCGGGCGGTGCGCGCGCCGCGACCTGCACCCGGCCGGGCGACGCCGCG
>JAOPVV010000163.1 GCA_025966005.1 Frankiales bacterium | reverse complement strand
TGCGGCGTCGGCCTGGCCTACGCCCTCGGTCGGGCCGCCGAGCGCGCGGGCGGCGGCGGTGCGGCGCTGGTGCTGGCGGGCGTCGCGGTGACCGCGTTCCTCACCGCCGTCCAGACCTTCGTGCTGCAGTCCAACACCGACTCGCTGCAGCGCGTCTACGGGTTCGTCCTGGGCCGGCTGTCCGGCGCCGACTGGGGGGACGTCGGGCTGGTCCTGCCCTACGCCCTGTTCAGCACCGTGGTGCTGCAGCTCGCGGCGCACCGGCTCGACGTCCTCGCGATCGGCGACGAGGAGGCCAGCTCGCTCGGCGTGCGGCCCGAGCGGGTGCGGCTGGTCGTCCTGCTCGCCGCGTCCCTCGCGACCGCCGCCGCCGTCGCGGTGTCGGGCCTGATCGGGTTCGTCGGGCTGGTGGTTCCGCACGTCCTGCGCCGGCTGGCCGGCCCGGGCCACGCGGTGCTGCTGCCGGTCTGCCTCCTGGGTGGCGGCGCCTTCGTGGTGCTCGCCGACCTCGTGGCCCGGACGGCGCTCTCGCCCGCCGAGCTGCCGCTCGGGGTGGTCACGGCCTTCGTCGGGGCGCCGTTCTTCGCCGCGCTGCTCGCCAGGGGACCGCGCGGATGAGCCTGCGGGCGCGCGGGCTGTCGGTGAGCATCGGCGCGGCGGTGCTGCTCGACGACGTCGACCTCGACGTGGCCAGCGGCGGGTGGACCTGCGTGCTCGGCCGCAACGGCGCCGGCAAGAGCACCCTGCTGCACGTGCTCGCCGGCCTGCGCAGGTCCACCGGCACGGTCGAGCTGGACGGCCGCGACGCCGCGTCACTGCGGTCGCGCGAGCGGGCGCTGACGCTGGCGCTCGCCCCCCAGTCCGCGACCCTGCCGCCCTGGCTGACGGTGCACGACTACGTCCTGCTCGGACGGACCCCGCACCGCGGGCCGCTCGGCGCTCCCGGCCGTCGCGACCGCGCTGCCGTCGCCGACGTGCTCGGACGCCTCGAGCTCGCGCCGTTGGCCGCCCGTCGGGTCGGGACGCTGTCGGGAGGCGAGCGGCAGCGGTCGGTGCTGGCTCGCGCGCTCGCCCAGGAGCCCCGGGTGCTGCTGCTCGACGAGCCGACCGCGGCGCTCGACCTGGGGCACGCCCAGGAGGCGCTCGAGCTGGTCGACGCGCTGCGCCGCGAGCGCGGCCTGACGGTGGTGAGCACGCTGCACGACCTGACCCTGGCCGGGCAGTACGCCGACGAGCTGCTGCTGCTCGACGCGGGGCGGTCCGTGGCCTCCGGTCCGGCGGCGCAGGTGCTCACCCAGGAGGCCGTCGCGCGGCACCTCGGGGCGAGCGCGGAGGTGGTCGCCGAGCTCGGCGGCGGCGTGCGGGTCACGCCGGTGCGTCCCGTGAGCCCTAGCCTGCGCGCATGACGACCGCGATGGTGACCGGCGCGACCGCCGGGATCGGTGCCGAGTTCGCCCGCCAGCTGGCCGCCCGCGGCCACGACCTCGTGCTCGTCGCGCGCGACACGGCGCGGCTCGAGAGCGCCGCGACGCAGCTGCGCACGTACGGCGTGCAGGTCGAGGTGCTGCCCGCCGACCTGGCCGACGACGAGGGCTGCGCGCGGGTCGAGTGGCGCTGCGGCGAGGGTGTCGACGTCCTGGTCAACAACGCCGGGCTGGGGGGCAAGGGCGCGTTCCACAAGGTGTCGCGCGAGGACGAGGAGCACCTGCTGCGGCTCAACGTCCGCGCCGTGCTGCGGCTGACGCACGCCGCCCTGCCGCCGATGGTCGCGCGCGGCAGCGGCAGCATCGTCAACGTCAGCAGCGTGGCCGGCTTCGCCCCCGGTGCGCGGGCCGCGACGTACAGCGCCTCGAAGGCGTGGGTCACCAACTTCAGCGAGTCGCTGCACCTGCAGTACGCCGACCGCGGCGTGCGCGTGCTCGCCCTGTGCCCGGGCTTCACCCGTACCGAGTTCCACAGCCGGGCCGGGATGGACACCAGCGGCATCCCCGACCGGATGTGGCTGCAGGCCCCGGACGTCGTGCGCACGGCGCTCGGCGACCTCGACGCCGGCAAGTCGCTGTCGGTGCCGGGTGCGCAGTACAAGGCGATCGTCGCCGCGACGCGGCTCGTCCCGCCGAGCGTCCAGCGCCGCATCGTCCGCGGCCTGATGGGCCGGATGCCGGGCCGTCGCGGCTGACCGGTCGGCGCCCGGTCACGCCGTCCGCGAACGCGCTGGACCCGGACGCCGTCGGGCGGGGCAGGGTCGCGGCATGAGGCTGCTGGTGCTGGGCGGGACCCGGTTCGTCGGCCGTGCGGTCGCCGAGGCCGCGCTGGGCCGCGGGTGGGACGTCACCGCGCTGCACCGCGGTCTCACGGGTGCGCTGCCGCCCGACGTCACAGCCCTGGTGGCCGACCGGACCGACCCTGCCGCGCTGCGGGCCGCCCTCGGCGACACGACCTGGGACGCCGTGCTCGACACCTGGGCCCTCGCGCCGCGGGTCGCCCGGGACGCGGCGCAGGCGCTGACCGGCAGGGTGGGACGTGCGGCCTACGTGAGCAGCCGGTCGGTCTACGCCGACATGGCCGCGGCGCGCGTCGAGTCCGCCCCGGTCGTCGACGGCGACCCGGACGCCTCGGCGCGCGCGTACGCCGTCGACAAGCGCGGTGGTGAGATCGCCTGGCAGGCGGCGTTCCCCGACGTCCTGCTGCTGCGGGCCGGACTCGTCCTGGGTCCGCACGAGGACGTGGCCCGGCTCCCGTGCTGGCTCGATCGGATCGCTCGCGGCGGACGCGTCGTGGCGCCCGGCAGACCGGAGCGACCGCTGCAGCTCGTGGACGCGCGCGACCTCGCAGCGTTCGCCCTCGACGCGCTGGCCGAGGGCCTCGCCGGGCCGTACGACGTGGTCAGCGCGCCCGGACACACGACGACGCTCGAGCTGCTCGAGGCGTCCGGCAGCGAGGCCGAGCTCGTCTGGGTCGACGAGGCCGACCTCGAGGCGGCGGGCGTCCAGCCGTGGACCCAGCTGCCGTGCTGGGTGCCCGAGACCGGCGAGCTGTCGGGGCTGCTGTCCGGGGACACGTTCAAGGCGCGGGCGGCCGGCCTGGTCTGCCGGCCGGTCGAGCAGACGGTCGCCGACACGTGGGTGTGGGTGCAGGAGGCCGGGGTGCCGAAGGGCCGGCCGGGCCTGGAGCCCGGGCTGTCGGAGGACCTGGAGCGGGCGCTGCTCGGCAGTGTCTGACTGGTTGGATGGCGGCATGGCCGACCGCGAAGACCTCCTGTCCCTCGTCCGAGAGCTCGCGATCGTCCACGGGAAGGTGACGCTGTCGTCCGGCCGCGAGGCCGACTACTACGTCGACCTGCGGCGCATCACGCTGTCCGGCCTGGCGGCGCCGCTGGTCGGGCGGGTGATGCTCGACCTGACCGCCGACCTCGAGTTCGACGCCGTCGGCGGCATGACGGCGGGCGCCGACCCGATCGCCACCGCGATGCTGCACACCGCCCACGCGCAGGGCCGCACCCTCGACGCGTTCTTCGTCCGCAAGACCGCCAAGGCCCACGGCCTGCAGCGCCAGGTCGAGGGCCCCGACATCGCCGGCCGCCGCGTGCTGGTCGTCGAGGACACCACCACCACGGGCGACTCCCCGCGCGGCGCGCTCGCCGCCTGCCGTGAGGCCGGCGCGACCGTCGTCGCCGTCGCGACCATCGCCGACCGCTCCACCGGCGCGGCCGAGAAGATCGAGGCCGACGGTGTCCCGTACCGGTTCGCCTACTCACTCGCGGATCTCGGCCTGGCCTGAGCCCGGCGGCAGGCCGGACGACGACCGTCTCCGAGGTCGGCACTGCCGCAGCACGTCGCCGCGCAGCTACCCGTCGAGCGCGTCCTCGACGGTGAGGACCTCGTGACTGTGCTCCGCCCCGACCTGCTCGGCGAGCAGCAGCGCCGCCGGCGGCGCCCCGGACTCGCGGGCCGCCAGGATCCCGGACCGGTCCCGCCACAGGGTGTGGATGAACCACCGACCTCCCTGCCCATGCAGCAGCTCGGAGCGCAGCAGGCCGTCCGGTCTCGGGCCGTCGGTCACGAGCTGGCGGTAGGCGGGCCGCACCTGCCCCTCGCGATCAGGAGACACGACGAGGGTGACGGTCGTGAGGACCTCGGAGTGCGTCATGACGCCCTCGTGCGCGCCACGTCCAGCGCGTTGCGGGGCCGGCCGGCGCACCGCCGACCAGGCACGACCGTCAGGCAGTGGCCTGCAGCAGCACCAGCTCGTGACCCTGCCCGGCCGAGGGGCCGCCCACCTCACGCGCGAGGACGCACACGCCCGTCCCGACGTCCAGGCGGACCAGGTGGGTCTCGGCGTAGGCGGGCAGCGGGTCGAACCCCTCGGCGAGGTCGGTGTCGCGCGTGCGCATCAGCGGGCAGCAGGAGCACCGCGGCGAGTAGTCCGGGGTCGGGCGCAGCACCGCCTCCCACGCCGGCCGGCCGCCGTGCTCGACGGCCCGGACCTCGAGCACGTCGACGGCGTCCGAGAGCTCGTACGGGTCGAGCACCGCCACGAAGCGGTAGTCCTGCCACATCGGGACCTCGGGGCCCACGTTCCACGGCTCACGTGCGGCGGTCACCAGCCCGTCCTCGTCCAGCTCCGGCACCGGGGGCGGCGGCGGGACGCACGGGTCGTGGCTCCCGTCCGAGGTCAGCCACATGCCGCCGGTGACGCTGCCCTGCCGGGCCTCGTGCAGCAGGGCGCCGTCGAGCCGCTCGACCCGCACCCGGTCCGGGCGTTCGACGTGCACCCGGACCGCCTCGACGAACGGACCCCAGGTGCCCTCGAGCAGCAGCGCGCGCCAGCGGTAGGGGGCACTGCGCGCGAGCCGCCGGAAGCGCTCGGGGGTCGGGTCCACGGCGTCGACGCTCGCACGCCGGCAGGCGCGGGAACAGCGAGTTCCGGACGCGCGGCCGTGACGCGGGCGCGCCGTGACGCGGCCGGATCGCGCCGACCGGCGCACGACCCGGCCGGTCACCCACAGTCCCTCAGCGACGAGGACGAGCGCGAGCGGCAGTCGGTCGGCAGCGACCGCTAGTCGGTCGGGACGTCCGCGGGCAGCTGCCGCTCGCCCTCGGTCGGCGGGCCGCCGCGGTGCTGGCGCGCCGCGCGAATCACCTCGAACACGATGGGCAGGACGCTGATACCGACGATGGCCAGGATGATCACCTCGACGTTGCCGGCCACGAACTCGACGCCGCCCAGGAAGTAGCCGAGCAGCACGACGCCGGCGCCCCACAGCACGCCGCCGATCACGTTGTAGGTGACGAAGGTGCGGTAGTTCATCCGGCTGACGCCCGCGACGACCGGCGCGAACGTGCGGACGATCGGCACGAAGCGGGCCAGCACGATGGTGCGCGCGCCGTACTTCTCGAAGTAGCCGTACGCCTTGTCGACGTACTTCTGCTGGAAGAACCGCGAGTCGGGCCGGTTGAAGACCCTCGGCCCGGCCTTGCGCCCGATGAGGTAGCCGACCTGGTCGCCGGCGATCGCGGCCATCGGCACGGTGAGCACCACCAGCCACAGCGGCAGGATCTCCTGGGTGTTGATCAGCAGCCCGGCGGTGAACAGCAGCGAGTCGCCCGGCAGGAAGAAGCCGACCAGTAGCCCGCTCTCGACGAACACGACCAGCAGCAGCACGGCAAGACCGGCGCCGATCAGGGCGTCCGGGGACAGCCACTCCGGTCCGAGGGCGAGGGTCGTCGGGGCTGTCGTCAGGGCGAGGGACACCCGAGCAGGCTAACCGGCGGCTACCTTTCGTCCCGTGTCCCGCGAGCGCCTGGTGGTCATCGGTGGTGATGCCGCGGGCATGAGCGCGGCCAGTCAGGCCCGCCGCCGCCGCGGACCGGACGAGCTCGAGATCGTGGCCTTCGAGCGGGGCCGGGCGACCTCCTACTCGGCCTGCGGCATCCCGTACTGGATCGGCGGGGCGGTCGCCAGCGAGGCCGAGCTGATCGCCCGCACGCCCGAGCAGCACCGCGCCAACGGCATCGACGTCCGGATGTGCACCGAGGTCGTCGCGATCGACCTGGCGGCCAGGACGGTGACCTCGCGCGGTCCGGAGGGCGAGGCCGTCGACGGCTGGGACGCGCTGGTCTACGCGACCGGCAGCGTCCCGATGCGACCGAGCGCGCCCGGGTTCGACGCTCCCGGCGTGCACGGCGTGCAGGTGCTCGACGACGGCGTCGACCTGATCCGCGAGCTCGACAGCGGCCGGGTGCAGCGGGTCGTGGTCGTCGGCGGCGGCTACATCGGCCTCGAGCTGGCCGAGGCCTGCCGTGTCCGAGGCCTCGACGTGACCGTCGTCGACCGCTCACCCACCCCGATCGGCACCTTCGACCCCGACGTCGGCCGCTTCCTCGCCGACGCGGTGACCGCCCTCGGCATCCGGCTGGTCCTCGGCGTCGGTGCGACCGAGGTCGAGACCGGTCCGGACGGCCGCGCCGTCGCGGTGCACACCGAGGACGGGCAGCGGCTGCCCGCCGACCTGGTGGTCCTCGGCCTCGGCGTCCGGCCGAACGTGCAGCTGGCCGTCGCGGCCGGCATCCCCCTCGGCCCGTCCGGCGGCATCGCCGTCGACACCCGGATGCGCACGCAGGTGGACGGCGTCTGGGCCGCCGGCGACTGCGTCGAAAGCGTCCACAGGCTGTCGGGCCAGCGCCTGGTCGTCGCGCTCGGCACCCACGCCAACAAGCAGGGCCGCGTCGCCGGCATCAACCTCGGCGGCGGCTACGCGACCTTCCCGGGCGTCATCGGCACCGCCATCACCAAGGTCTGCGACCTCGAGGTGGCCCGCACCGGGCTGTCGGAGGCCGAGGCCGAGGCGGCTGGCTACCGGTTCGTCACCGCGCACGTCGACTCCACGACCAGGGCCGGCTACTTCCCCGGCGCGACGGCGATCCGCGTCAAGCTGCTCGCCGAGAAGCGCAGCGGACGGCTTCTGGGTGCCCAGATCGTCGGCCGGGAGGGCTCGGCCAAGCGCATCGACACGCTCGCCGCCTGCATCTGGAACGAGATGAGCGTCGACGAGGTGCTGGGCCTCGACCTGTCGTACGCCCCGCCGTTCTCGCCCGTCTGGGACCCCGTGCTCATCGCCGCCCGCAAGGCGTTCGAGGCGGTGGAGGCCGACGTCCGGGCCGACGACCGGGCCTGACCGACCGGTGCCTATCGTCCCGGCATGACCTGGTTCCCGTACGCCCTGACCGCCGTCGTCGCCTTCGCGCTGTGGGGGCTGCTCGGGCGGCTGGCGCTCGACCACGCGACCTGGTCGCAGGTCTCGCTGCTGTTCGGCGTCGTCACGGTGCTGCTCTTCGCCTCCGCCGGCGTCGTCCGGGGTGGAAGCGGCTGGACGACCCGCGGCCTGGCCCTCGGCGCGCTCACCGGCCTGGCCGGGGCGGTGGGCATCGGCCTGTTCTACCTCGCCCTCGAGCGCGGCCCGGCGAGCCAGGTCGTGCCGGTGATCGGCGTCTACCCGGTGCTCACGGCGGTGCTGGCCGTGGTCTTCCTCAGCGACCGGTTGACGGCGCTGCAGACCGCCGGGGCGGTGATGGCGGTGGCCGGCGTGCTCGTCGTCGGCCTCGCCGCCTGACACCGGCCTCACGCCGCCTGACCCCGGACGCGCCGAGGCCGGCCACCCGTGCGGGTCGGCCGGCCCTCGGCGGGCAGCTCAGGTCAGCCGATCATGTAGCCGGCGAGGTCGCCGATGAGGTTGACGCTGCCGGCGCCGTTGCGCACCCGTACCCGGCCGTCGGCGCCGACGCGCACGATCACGAGGTTCGCGCGGGTCGCCCCGGCCGTCAGGTTGAGGTTGCTGACCGTCGGCACCCGGGCCGCGCCGAACGGGTAGGCGCGCACGTCGGTCGACGCCCTGACGCCGGTACCGGTCAGGTTGAGCACCGCGGCGGTGGCCCCGGTCGGGACGCCCCGGGCGCCGGCGACCTTGAGGTCGGCCACGCCGCTGCCGGTCGTCGGGATGGGGGCCGCGCCGACGCCCGAGCGGGTGTCGAGGAAGCGGGTCGGGGCGACCGGCACGAAGCGCCCGGTGGCACCGGAGGCGTAGTAGCCGGCCAGGTCGGCGATGAGGTTCACCGAACCGCCGAGGTTGCGCAGCCGGACCTTGCCGCCCTGGCCCACCGCGACGGTCACCAGGTTCGGCGTCGTCTGGCCGGCGCGGACGTTGAGGTTGCTGACCTCGGGCACCGAGGAGTCGGTCGGCGTCGGGTAGACGCGGACGTCGGTGCTGGAGGTGGCCCCGGTCGCGGTGACGTTGAGGACGACGGCGCGGGCGTCCGCCGGGACCGTCACGCTGGTGCCGTCGGCGGTCGGCAGCGCGCCGGTGACCTGCAGGTCGACGAAGCCCTTGGGCCCGACCTTGGCCGCGGGGGCACTGACGGCCGGGCTGCGGGTGTCGAGCACGCGGCTCGGGTCGACCGCCGCGAAGCCGGCACCGGCGGCGTCCGGGGTGTACCAGCCGGCGATGTCGCCGATGAGGTTGACGGTGCCACCGCTGTTGCGGAGCGTGATGGCCCCGTTGTCACCGATCCGGACCGTCACCAGGTTCGGCACCGTCTGGCCCGCGCCGGCGTTCACGCTGCTCGCGCCCGGGACGGGCGTGCCGGACGGGTAGGCCCGCACGTCCGTCGAGGCGGTGGTCCCCGTGACGGTGAGGTTGAGGACGACCGCCGAGGCGTTCGCCGGCACCGGGCCCTGCGCGGTCGTGACGCCCCGCACCGCGAGGTCGATGGTCGCGCCGGGGCCGATCTTGGCGGCGGGCGCCCCGACCCCGGGGGCCCGGGTGTCGAGGATGCGCCGGGGCGTCACCGGCGTGTAGGTCGACGGAGCGCCGGCGCTCACCGCGGACGGCGCCGGGCCCTGGACGTGGGCCTGCGTGTCGTCGCCGGCGGTCGTGGTCACCCGGCCGGCCCGCAGGCCCTGCCTGTCGACGGCCCACAGGTCGCCGGGCGGGAAGGCGACGGTCGAGCTGTAGCCGAAGAGGTCGAACACGATGCTCTCGCCGTCGGGCGTCCAGGCCGGGTACTCCGCGACGGTGCGCGCCGCCGTCGGCTGCGTGACCGCGAGGTTGCGCGACGTGCCGCCGGCCGCTGGCACGGTCGCGATCTGGGTGACGTCCTCGGAGCGCGTGCGGTCGCTGTCGCGCGAGGTGATGGTCGCGAAGGCGACGGTCGATCCGTCCGGCGACCAGGCGGGCATCAGGCCCGTCGGGCCCAGCGGCGTGCGTCCGGTGCCGTCGAGGGCCATCACGGTGATCGCACCGACCTCGTTCTCGACCACGACGTCGTCCGTCGGGTCCGGGTCGACAGGCAGCGCGGCGAACACGATCCGGCTGCCGTCCGGGCTCCAGTCCGCGGTGTAGCCGTTCGCGCCACCCGGCACGGCTGCCGCGGCGCCGCCCGCCGCGGGGACGGTGAACAGGGCCGTCGTGACCGTGGCCGGCGACGTGCGGACGTCGGTGGTGATGCGGGTGAACAGCAGGGTCTGACCGTTCGGGGACCAGGCGGCGGCGACGTCGATGGCGTACGGCCCGGTCGGCTCCGTGCTGGCCGGCGGGGTCGTGAGACGGCGGAAGCCGGTGCCGTCGCGGTTCACCACGGCGATGCCCTCGTCGAACGAGGCGCTGCCGCGGTCGGTCGAGAAGGCGATCCGCCCCCCGTCCGGCGACAGCTCGGGGTCGTCGTAGATCCACTCCTCGGTGGTGTCCGCCGGGAGCACGGTCGTCACGCGCCGGCTCTCCAGGTCGCGCAGCACCACCGAGTAGATGCCGTCCCTGTCGTCGTCCGCGGTGTAGACGACCTCGTTGGCGGAGGCGCTGGCCGAGGCCGGCAGGGCGAGCGCGACGGGAGCGGCCAGGGCGACCACTGTCGCGCCGAGCGCGCACGCGCGCCTCGAGATCGGGTTCTGCACGGTGACGTGTCCTTTGCGAGGGGGCGCCGGGACGGCTGGCCCGGTCTACCAGTCGAGGGGGCGGGACGTCAGGAGGCACGAGCGACCGTGACCGCCCTGAGACCCGTGCGTGCGGTCGTCGTCTGCGTCGGCAGGTCGTCGCCGGTGCCTGAGCCTCTGGCACGCTAGGCCCGTCGCCCCCCACCTGAGGAGAACCCCGTGCCGATCGCCACTCCCGAGACCTACGCCGCGATGCTCGACCGCGCGAAGGAGGGCCGCTTCGCGTACCCGGCGATCAACGTCACGAGCTCGCAGACGCTGAACGCCGCGATCCGGGGCTTCGCCGAGGCGGAGTCCGACGGCATCGTGCAGGTCTCCACCGGCGGCGCGGAGTACCTGTCGGGATCGACGGTGAAGGACATGGTCCTCGGCGCGACCGCGCTGGCCGAGTACGCCCACCACGTCGCCAAGGCCTACGACGTGACGATCGCGCTGCACACCGACCACTGCCCCAAGGACAAGCTCGACGGCTACATGCGCCCGCTCATCGCGCTGAGCCAGGAGCGGGTCGACGCCGGTCGGGACCCGCTGTTCCAGTCGCACATGTGGGACGGCTCGGCGGTCGAGCTGGAGGAGAACCTCTCCATCGCGCAGGAGCTCATCGAGAAGTGCGCCGCGGCCCGGATCGTCATGGAGATGGAGATCGGCGTCGTCGGCGGCGAGGAGGACGGCGTCGAGAACGCCATCAACGAGAAGCTCTACACGACCACCGAGGACGCGCTGCGCACCGCGGAGGCGCTCGGCACCTACGACGGCCGCTATCTGCTGGCCGCGACGTTCGGCAACGTCCACGGCGTCTACAAGCCGGGCAACGTCAAGCTCAAGCCGTCGATCCTCAGGGACATCCAGGACGCCGTCGGTGCCAAGACCGGTACCGACCGCCCGTTCGACCT
>JAOPVV010000134.1 GCA_025966005.1 Frankiales bacterium | reverse complement strand
CGTCGTACCAGCCCGCGACGTGGGCGTGGAGGTGGCCGGTGCCGGAGGCGTTGGGCAGGCGCACCTTGCCGCCCTCGCGGACCTTGACGACGACCAGGTTCGGGACGGCGGGCCCGACGCGGGCGTTGAGGTTGCTCACCAGCGGCACCGTGGCCGTGGCCGCCGTCGCCGGGTAGACGCGCACGTCGGTGCCGGTGGTGGCGTTGACCGCGGTCACCGTCATGGCGACGGCGGTGGCGCCGGCCGGGACGCCGCCGCGGCCGGTGACCTGCAGGTCGAGCTGGCCACCCGCGGGCAGCGGCGTCCGGGTCGCCGTGCCGAGCGCCGCACGCGTGTCCAGGACCCGGTTCGGGTCGACGGCGGTGAAGGTCGACGCGGCGGCCGGGGCGTACCAGCCGGCCAGGTCGGCGAGCAGCTGGACGGTGCCGGCCCCGTTGCGCAGGCGCACCCGTCCGTTGTTGCCGATCGGGACGGTGACCAGGTTCGCGCGGGTCGTGCCGCGGGCCAGGTTGAGGTTCGAGACGAGCGGCACGGCCGTCGGCGTCACGGGCGTCGGGTAGACGCGGACGTCGGTCACCGCCGACGGCGCGACCCCGGTGACGTTGAGCACCACGGCGGTGGCGCCGGCGGGCACACCCGCGACCCCTGTGACCTGGAGGTCGACCACACGCCCGGCACCGACGGCCGCCTTGGGGGCGCCCTTGCCCTCGCGGGTGTCGAGCAGCCGGACGGGGCTGACGGCGGTGAACCGCGCACCGCCCAGGGCCGGCACCGCGTAGCCCATGTCGGACAGCATCCCCATGGCGATCTCACCCGGCATCATCAGGCTCTCGCCGTTCTGGATGACGGGGGTCATCAGCGAGTTCGCGCTGCCCCGCGGGTAGGTCGTCTCGTCGAGGTGGCCGAACGACGAGCCCAACTCGAACTCGCCCGGGCCGTACAGCCGGACCTTGGCGCCCCCGGCGGCGCTGCGGGCGCCCTGGCCGGCCCAGTACAGCTGGTCGCCGGTGAGAGCGGTGCGCAGCGCGGCGCTGCCGTTAGCCAGGCGCAGCACCCGGGTGCCGCCGTTGCCCGCCTGCTGGGCCGTCGTGGCGTACGCATGCTGGTCGAAGGACACGCCGCTGCGCACGCCGGTGGAGCCGTTGACGCCGCTCGGCAGGCCGATGACGGCGCGGTCGAGGTCGTCGACCTCCGCGGTGCCGACCAGGCCCAGGCCGTGGCCCAGTTCGTGCAGGACCACCGAGCGGAAGTCGTACTGGCTGGCCGTCGGACGCCCGTCCAGGCCGAAGTACAGGAAGCTCTGCGACGGGTCGAAGCTCGCCTCGATGTCGGGCTCGCCCACCACCTCGTCACGGCCGGTGCGGGCGTTGAACAGGGCGACCGGCTCGAACACGTCGTCGGCCAGCGTCGCCCGCGCCGCAGCCAGCGTGCCGTCCTCGTCGGTCGGGGTGCCCATCTGGTTGCGGCGAAAGTCGAAGGGGCCGGCACTGCCGAGCGCGCCGGCCGGCAGCACGGTGGCGTTGGCCACGACCTCGATCGGGACGCGCGACTCGATGGTGCGCTCCCACACCGCGACGGCGGCCTCGAACGCGGCCTTGGCCGGCTCGGTCCAGGTGCGTCCGTCGTTGACGTAGCGCACGACGATGTTGCTGGTCGGGGTCGCGGTCAGCGACGCCTGCGGCACCGTCGCGCCGGGGGCGGTGCGCAGCGCGGCGCCGGGGGGCAGCTGACTCCTGTAGAGGGTGCCCGTCGGCAGGGCCGTGCCGGACGCCGCGAGGGACGCGTGCAGCGAGCCGCTCGACGCCGACAGCTCGAGGGCGCTGGCGGACTGCGGGGCGAGACCTGCCAGGCCGCCGGCGACCAGTGCTGCCAGGACGGTGACCGAGAGCGGCCTGCGGAGGAGGGAGGGCAGGGGCACGAGGACTCCAGGGTGCATCGAGAGCGGGTGCTGCGAGAGGGGGCTGCCAGGCATCCTGGCAGGTCGCCCGGGCGGCCCCGGGAACCCCGCGGGCGTGTTCCGGGCCCGCCGGTAGGGTCGTGCGCGCCGCGCCCCGCACCGTCCCGGCGGTCCCGACCGCCACCCGAGCAGCCCGAGGACCCCGTGACCTCCGCCCGACCGCGTCCCGTCGTCCTGATCGCCGAGGAGCTCGCTCCCTCGGTCCTCGCCGTGCTCGGTGACGGCTTCGACGTCCGCCACGTCGACGGCGCCGACCGCGCGGCGCTGCTCCCGGCCCTCGCCGAGGCGGACGCCGTCCTCATCCGCAGCGCGACCCAGGTCGACGAGCAGGCCCTGGCGGCCGCGCCCCGGCTCAAGGTGGTGGCCCGCGCCGGGATCGGCCTCGACAACGTCGACGTCCCGGCCGCCACCGCCCGCGGCGTCATGGTCGTCAACGCGCCGCAGAGCAACATCGTGAGCGCCGCCGAGCAGGCCGTCGCGCTGCTGCTGGCCTGCGCTCGCAACCTCGCGCCGGCCAACGCGGCGCTGAAGTCCGGCCGCTGGGAGCGCAGCCGCTGGACCGGGGTCGAGGTCGCCGACAAGGTCGTCGGCGTGGTCGGCCTCGGCCGCATCGGGGTGCTGTTCGCGCAGCGCATGTCGGCCTTCGGCACGACCCTGATCGCCTACGACCCGTACGTGCAGCCGGCGCGGGCGGCGCAGATCGGCGTGCGCCTGGTGTCGCTGGAGGAGCTGCTGCGAGAGAGCGACTTCATCTCCATCCACCTGCCGAAGACCCCCGAGACCGTCGGCCTGATCGGCGAGGCCGAGCTGGCACTGTGCAAGCCGACCGTCCGCATCGTCAACGCCGCCCGCGGCGGGCTGCTCGACGAGGACGCGCTGGCCAAGGCGCTCGCCGCCGGGACCGTCGCCGGCGCCGGTCTCGACGTCTACGCCACCGAGCCGTGCACCGACTCGCCGCTGTTCGCGTTTGACTCCGTCGTCGTCGCGCCGCACCTCGGGGCCTCGACGGTCGAGGCGCAGGACAAGGCCGGCATCGCCGTCGCGCGCTCGGTGCGCCTGGCGCTCGAGGGCGAGTTCGTCCCCGACGCGGTCAACGTGCAGGCCGGGGGAGTGGTCGCCGAGGAGCTGCGCCCGGCGCTGCCCCTGGTCGAGAAGCTGGGGCGCGTGTTCACCGCGCTGGCCGGCGGGGTCGCCGCGAGCGTCGAGGTCCAGGTCCGCGGCGAGATCGCGGCGCTCGACGTCGCGGTGCTGCAGCTGTCGGCCCTCAAGGGCGTGTTCGCCGACGTCGTCGAGGAGCAGGTCACGTTCGTCAACGCCCCCGCGCTGGCCGCCGAGCGCGGCGTCGAGGTGTCGATGACGACCGACCTCGAGAGCCCCGACTACCGCAACCTCATCAGCGTCCGGGGGGTGCTTCCCGACGGCACGCTCGTGTCGGTCTCGGGCACCCTGGCGGGCACGCGGCAGATCGAGAAGCTCACCGAGGTCGACGGGTTCGACCTCGAGATCGCCGCGGAGGAGCACCTGGTCTTCTTCCGGTACCACGACCGGCCCGGCATCGTCGGCCTGGTCGGAGCACGGCTGGGCGAGGCCGACGTCAACATCGCCGGCGCCCAGGTCAGCCGCACCGCGCAGGGCGGCGAGGCGCTCATGGCCCTGACCGTCGACAGCGCGCCGCCGGAGCACCTGCTCGAGCAGATCGCGGAGGCGATCGGCGCGATCTCGGTGCGGGCCGTGGACCTCGCAGGAGCCGGCTCGTGAGCTCGGTCGTCGCCCCCGACGGCACCCGGCTGGCCTACGTCGAGGTCGGCACCGGCCCGCGGCTGGTCTGCGTGCCGGGCGGGCCGGGTCGCGCCTCGGCCTACCTGGAGGACCTCGGCGGGCTGTCCGAGGAGCGCACGCTGGTGCGCCTGGACACCCGGGCCACCGGCCACAGCGAGGTCCCGGCCGACCCGTCCTCGCTGCGCTTCGACCGCCTGGCCGCCGACGTCGAGGCGCTGCGCGTCCACCTGGACAAGGACCGGATCGACCTGCTCGGCCACTCGGCCGGCTGCCTGGTCGCCCAGGCCTGGGCCGCGGCCCACCCGGACCGGGTCCGCTCGCTCGTGCTGGTCACCCCCACCGACCGCCTGCAGGGCGGCCGCCGCTCCGACGTCGGCGCGATCCGCGAGACCCGGTCCGAGGAGCCCTGGTACGCCGAGGCCGCGGAGGCGCAGGCCGCACTGGCGGACGCCCCGCCCGCCCAGCAGCAGTCGCTCGTGCGCGCGACCCGTCCGTTCTTCTACGGCCGCTGGGACGAGCGCACCCAGGCCCACGCCGCCACCGCCGACCGGCAGAGCAGCAAGCGGGCCGAGCTGGGCTTCGGCGCCGGGATGGAGGCCGTCGACCTGGCCGGCATGCAGGAGTCCCTGGCCGCTCTCGACGTTCCCGTGCTCGTCGTCGGCGGGGAGCGCGACGCCCTCACCGGTGTCGCCTCCGTCGACCTCGTCGCCGGCTCGTTCGCCCGCGCGCAGACCGCGGTGCTGGCGCGGGCCGGGCACTTCCCGTGGGTCGACGAGCCGGAGCAGTTCCGGGCCGTCGTCTCTGCCTTCCTGGCGACGGTCTAGGCTGACCGGCGTGGCGAGCCTCCTGCTTATCGGCCGCGACGGGGCTCTCTCCTAGAGGCCGGCTCCCCGTCGCGGGTCCTCGTGCTGGCCGCACACCCCCGCACCCCCGGAGAGACCTCATGGCTCAGCCCCCCACCCCTGCAGTGCCCGCGATGCCGTTCGGCCGCTACGCGGCGTTCCCCCCGGTCCAGATCGCCGACCGGACCTGGCCCTCGACGGCCATCACCGTCGCTCCCCAGTGGTGCAGCGTCGACCTGCGCGACGGCAACCAGGCCCTCATCGACCCGATGGACGCCGACCGCAAGCTGCGCATGTTCGCGCTGCTCGTCGAGATGGGCTACCGCGAGATCGAGGTCGGCTTCCCGGCCGCGAGCCAAACCGACTTCGACTTCATCCGCACCCTGGTCGAGGACGACCTCGTGCCCGAGGGCGTGACGATCCAGGTGCTGACCCAGGCCCGCGAGGAGCTGATCGAGCGCACCGTGCAGTCACTCGTCGGCATCGGCGGCAGCGCGCTGAACCACCTGTACAACTCGACCTCCACGCAGCAGCGCAAGGTCGTGTTCGGCCTCGACAGGGACGGCGTGAAGGACATCGCCGTCCGCGGGGCGCAGTGGTGCCAGAAGTACGCGGACGACCTGCTGACCGGGACCGACGTGCGCTGGCAGTACAGCCCGGAGTCGTTCACCGGCACCGAGCTGGACTACGCGCTCGAGGTCTGCGAAGCCGTCATGGACGTCTGGCAGCCGACTCCCGAGCGTCCCGTGGTGCTGAACCTGCCCGCCACGGTGGAGATGTCGGTGCCGAGCACGTACGCCGACCAGATCGAGTGGTTCGGCCGGGCGCTCGGCGAGCGGCGCTCCAGCGTGATCCTGAGCCTGCACCCGCACAACGACCGGGGCACCGCCGTCGCGGCCGCCGAGCTGGGCGTGCAGGCCGGCGCCGACCGCGTCGAGGGCTGCCTGTTCGGCAACGGCGAGCGCACCGGCAACGTCTGCCTGGTGACGCTCGGCCTCAACCTGTTCAGCCAGGGCGTCGACCCGCTCATCGACTTCAGCGACATCGACGAGGTCCGCCGCACGGTCGAGCACTGCAACCAGCTGCCCGTGCACCCTCGCCACCCGTACGCAGGCGACCTCGTCTACACGGCGTTCTCCGGCTCGCACCAGGACGCCATCAAGAAGGGCTTCGAGGCGCTCGACCGCACCTCCGCCGAAACCGGCGTACCGGTGCGCGAGCTGCCCTGGGGGGTGCCGTACCTGCCGATCGACCCGCTCGACGTCGGCCGCAGCTACGAGGCCGTCATCCGCGTCAACAGCCAGTCGGGCAAGGGCGGCGTCGCCTACGTGCTCAAGAACGAGCACCACCTCGACCTGCCGCGCCGCATGCAGATCGAGTTCTCACGGGTGGTCCAGGAGATCGCCGACGACCTCGGCGGCGAGATCTCCGGCACCCGCATCTGGGAGCTGTTCACGCAGACCTACCTGCAGCACGACGCCCCGCTGCGACTGGTGTCGTTCCGCAACGACACCGGTGACAGCGACCGGCTCGAGGCGGTCGTGGAGTGGCGCGGCGAGCGGCGCACCGTGACGGGGGAGGGCAACGGCCCCATCGCGGCGTTCGTCCACGCCCTGACCGGGCTCGACCTCGACGTCCGCGTCCTCGACTACGCCGAGCACGCGACCGGTGCGGGCGAGGAGGCGCAGGCGGCGTCCTACCTCGAGGTCGCCGTGGGCGGACGCATGCTCTGGGGCTGCGGCGTCCACCCGAGCATCCTCACCAGCTCGCTGCGCGCCATCGTCAGTGCGGTCAACCGCGTCTCATGATGTGGGACGGCCGTCCCAGATTCGCTAAGGTGCCGTCATGAGCACTCGGCTGGCGGTCATCGGTGGCGACGGCATCGGCCCGGAGGTGGTCGCCGAGGGACTCAAGGTCCTCGACGCCGTGCTGCCGGACGTCGAGCGCACCGACTACGACCTCGGCGCCCGGCGCTACAACGCCTCGGGCGAGACGCTGCCCGACAGCGTCGTCAGCGAGCTGCGTGGTCACGACGCGATCCTGCTCGGCGCCATCGGCGACCCCTCGGTGCCCCCCGGCGTCCTGGAGCGGGGACTGCTGCTCAAGCTGCGGTTCCTGCTCGACCACCACGTGAACCTGCGGCCGGTCCGGCTGTTCCCGGGCGTCACGAGCCCGATCGGCGACCACGAGATCGACATGGTCGTCGTGCGCGAGGGCACCGAGGGGCCGTACGTCGGCAACGGCGGTCGCCTGCGTGAGGGCACCCCGCACGAGGTCGCCACCGAGGTCAGCCTCAACACCGCCTTCGGCGTCGAGCGGGTCGTGCGTGACGCGTTCTCGCGGGCCCAGGCGCGGCCCCGCAAGCACCTGACGCTGGTCCACAAGACCAACGTGCTCGTGCACGCCGGCGGGTTGTGGAAGCGCGTGTTCGACGAGGTCCACGCCGAGTTCGCCGACGTCGCCGTCGACTACCAGCACGTCGACGCGGCCTCGATGTTCTTCGTGACCCAGCCCGAGCGCTTCGACGTCGTCGTCACCGACAACCTGTTCGGCGACATTCTCACCGACATCGGCGCGGCCATCGGCGGCGGCATCGGCCTGGCCGCCAGCGGCAACATCGACGCCACCCGCACCAACCCCTCGATGTTCGAGCCGGTTCACGGCAGTGCCCCCGACATCGCCGGCCAGGCCAAGGCCGACCCGACCGCGACCGTCCTGTCGGTGGCGATGCTGCTCGAGCACCTCGGCCACACCGACGCCGCACGCCGGGTCGAGCGGGCCGTCGCCGCCGACCTGCTCGAGCGGGGCACGGCCGTCCGCAGCACCCCGGAGGTCGGCGACGCCCTCGTCGCCCGCCTCGGCTGACCCGAACCGGGTTCGGCCGCTCGGCTAACGTCAGGGCGAGGCGGTGACAGGTCCGCCGGAGCGGACGGAGTGCGGCATGACCACGGTGACCAGGATCGACGTCCGGCCGAGCACGGCCGCGCTGAGCGACGCCGAGCGCGAGGCGCTCATGGCCGACCCCGGCTTCGGCCGCGTCCACACCGACCACATGGTGGCGATCCGCTGGTCGGTCGAGAACGGCTGGCACGACGCGGTCCTCACGGCCTACGAGCCGCTGCGGCTCGACCCGTCCGCGATGGTGCTGCACTACGGGCAGGCGATCTTCGAGGGGCTCAAGGCCTACCGCCAGCCCGACGGCGGCGTCGCGGTCTTCCGTCCCGAGGAGAACGCCCACCGGTTCAACCGGTCCGCTGCCCGGCTGGCCATGCCCGAGCTGCCGCCCGAGCTGTTCCTCGAGGCCGTCGACGCGCTCGTGCACCAGGACCGCGCGTGGGTGCCGACCGCCGAGGGCCAGAGCCTGTACCTGCGTCCGTTCATGATCGCGACGGAGGCGCAGGTCGGCATGCGCCCGGCCCACGAGTACCTGTTCCTGCTCATCGCCTTCCCCGTCACCCCGTTCTTCCCGGGCGAGGTCAAGCCGGTCACCGTGTGGCTGTCCGACGAGTACGTCCGCGCCGCGGTCGGCGGCACCGGCGAGGCCAAGTGCGCCGGCAACTACGCCGGCAGCCTGCTCGCCCAGCGCCAGGCCGCCGAGAAGGGCTGCGACCAGGTCGTCTGGCTCGACGCGGTCGAGCGTCGCTGGGTCGAGGAGATGGGCGGGATGAACCTGTTCTTCGTGTTCGGGGACAGGCTGTTCACCCCCGCGCTGACCGGCACGCTGCTGCCCGGCGTCGTGCGCGACTCGCTGCTCCAGCTGGCGCCTGAGCTCGGCCTCACCGTCGAGCAGGGCCGCATCTCGGTCGACGAGTGGCGCAAGGGCTGCGAGGACGGCTCGCTCACGGAGGTGTTCGCCTGCGGCACCGCGGCGGTCATCGCCCCCGTCGGCCACGCCCGGAGCAGCTCGGGCGACTGGGCCGTCGGCGACGGCAGCGCCGGACCGGTCACCCTGCGCCTGCGCCAGGCCCTGCTGGACCTGCAGTACGGACGCACCCCCGACGCCCACAGCTGGATGCACCCGGTCGGCTGAGCCGCCCGCTCTTCCCACGGCGGCCCTGCAGGTCGTAGCGTGCGCTTCCCAGCCGCACGGACCTAGGGGTGCACGTGCTCGTTCGAGACGTCATGACCAGCGCGGTCCTCACCGTCGGACCGGCCCACACGATCCGGCAGGTGGCGCAGTCGATGCGCACGCGCCACGTCGGTGCCGCTGTGGTCCTCGACCCGGACGCCGACGGCCCGGGGATCCTGACCGAGCGCGACGTCCTCGAGTGCGTCGCGGCCGGCCAGGACCCCGACACCGAGCTGGCCGCCGACCACCTCACCCCGGAAGCGGTGGTCGCGACCCCCGACTGGGATCTCGACAAGGCGGCGGCCGCGATGGTCGCCGGCGGCTTCCGCCACCTCGTGGTGTGCGACGGACCCGACGTCGTCGGCGTGCTGTCGGTGCGCGACATCGTCAAGGCCTGGAGCCGGGACCGGGCGGCCGCTCCCGCCTGAGCCGGTCCTACCGGCACCCGCCGCCCCGACTGGCAGACTGTCGGGGCGGTGACCCCGCCCTGCTCCGCGCCCGGCCACGCTCACCGGACCTCCGCTCCGTCTCGTTCGAGGACCCCTTCCGTGCTGCCTGCCGACACCTTCCACGTCTACGACACGACCCTGCGCGACGGCGCCCAGCAGGAGGGCCTCAACCTCTCGGTCCAGGACAAGCTCGCCATCGCGGCGCTCCTCGACGAGCTGCGGGTCGACTTCATCGAGGGCGGCTGGCCGGGCGCCAACCCCAAGGACCCCGAGTTCTTCCGCCGG
Organism: Frankiales bacterium; assembly: GCA_025966005.1. Classification (GTDB taxonomy): domain Bacteria; phylum Actinomycetota; class Actinomycetes; order Mycobacteriales; family SCTD01; genus SCTD01. The sequence continues at coordinate 373 of JAOPVV010000134.1, read as the reverse complement.
GCCGCGCAGGAGCTCGACCTGCGCCACGCCAAGCTGGCGGCGTTCGGCGCGACCCGCAAGGCCGGCGTCCGCGCGGCCGACGACCCGCAGGTGGCGGCGCTGCGCGACAGCGGCGCCGGCGTGGTCACGCTGGTCACGAAGTCCCACGACCGGCACGTCGAGCTGGCGCTGCGCACGACCCTCGAGGAGAACCTCGAGATGGTGCGCGACACGGTCAGCCACCTCCGGGCGGAGGGGCAGCAGGTCTTCCTGGACGCCGAGCACTTCTTCGACGGCTACCGCGCCAACCGCGACTACGCGCTCGAGGTGCTGCGCACGGCGTACGACGCCGGCGCCGAGGTGGTCGCGCTGTGCGACACCAACGGGGGCATGC
>JAOPVV010000283.1 GCA_025966005.1 Frankiales bacterium | reverse complement strand
CAGGCGCCGCAGCAGGTCCTGCAGGGGCAGCACCCCGTCGCCGGGCGGCAACCGGAGTCCCACCGCCTCGGCGACCGCTGTCGCCCGGTCGGGCGCCGGGCCCGCGGTGGCGGCGTCGCACACCTGGACGTAGGGCAGCAGCTCCGCCGCGAGGTGGTCCAGGTCGCCCGGCGTCCCACCCGCCCGGGCCAGGTGGAGGGCGTCGACGAGGACACCCGCACCCGGCGCGTCCCCGGCACGGATCATCGCCGCCGCCTCCGCGGGTGTCCGCACGGCCGCGAAGACCATCGGCTCCACCACACACCTCAGGGCGTAGGACGCAGCCAGCCGGCACAGGTCGGCGAAGGCAGCGGCGCGACGCTCGGGCTCCACGTCCTCGACGGTGCAGAGCAGGAACCGCGCCCCGAGCTCCGCGCCGACGGTGAGCAGCGGCTCCGCCTCCGACGCCCGCGTGCCGGCGCGCACGCGGAAGACCTCCACGTCCAGCACCGGAAGGCCGGTCGCCTCCAGAGCGGTCGTCGTCCGGCGGCGCAGCCGGGCGTCACCGAGCAGGTCGTGACCGCTGCCGTCGCCGGCGCGGTTCAGCCGCAGGGCGCCCACCATGTCGAAGCCCGCGTCCGCGGCGAGGTGGACGAGGTCGGGCGGCGGGACGTGCAGCGCGCTGAGGAACGCCAGCGACACCGGCCGGGCAGCACCGGTCACCCGGCGGGGGCCGGCGCTGACGTCGCCGCCGCGCCTGCCAGCGCTCTGGCCGCAGCATCGCGTCCGGCGCGCAGACCGAAGACCAGGGCCGGCCCCAGGGTGCCTCCGTGGCCGCCGTAGGTCATGCCCATCACCGAGGCCATGGCGTTGCCGGCGGCGTAGAGCCCGGGCATCGGCACGCCGTCCACGTCCAGCACCCGGGCGTCGCCGTCCGTGCGCGGTCCGCCCTTGGTGCCGAGCGCGCCGACCCGCACCTGCACCGCGTGGAAGGGCGCCGTGTCGAGCGGGCCGAGGGTGGCCCGCCGGGTCTCGCCGAAGCGGGCGGTGTCGCCCCAGGCCCGGTCGTGGTGGCTCTCCCCCCTCCGGTGGTCGGGGTCGTGGCCCTCGGCGACGTGGGCGTTCCACCGGCTCAGGGTCGCCTCGAGCGCCGTCGGCGGGACGGCGATCCGCTCGGCCAGTCCGGCGACGGTCGGCGACGTGATGATCCAGTCGGGGGTCGGCTCGGACGCGGTCCGGCCGGCCAGCCCGTACGTCGTGAGGTAGGCGTGGTCGAACACCATCCAGGCCGGCGAGTTGACGTAGTCGAAGCGGGCCACGTCGACGACGTGCAAGGCGTTGCCGAGGGCGTTGTAGTTCGCGGCCTCGTCGGTGAACCGCTGCCCGTCACGGTTGACGAAGACGGTCCCGGGGCGGGTCCGCTCGGAGTTCACCTGCCAGGCCACGACGCCGCCTCCGGACGCCGGGACGTCGATCGCGGCCACCCACCAGGCCTCGCGCATGTTCGCCAGCGAGGCACCGACCCGCATCGCCATCCGCAGACCGTCCCCGGTGTTCGTCGGGACGCTGACCGGCCGCTCGAGCGGACCACGCAGGAACGCGCGCACCAGCTCCGCGTCGTGCTCGAACCCGCCGGTGGCCAGGACGACCCCGCCGGTCGCCCGCGCCGCGAACGGGCCGTCCGGCCCAGTGAGCAGCACGCCCGCGATGCGCCCCTGCTCGACCAGCAGCCGTTCTCCGCGGCAGCCGGTGCGCGGCTCGACGCCCCGGTCGAGCAGGCCCTTGAGCAGCCGACCCACGAGGGCCTGCCCGCAGGCGCGCTCGTCGCGCTCCTGCCGCCGGCGCAGCTCCTCCCGCGGCACGCCGTCCGGCGCTCGTCGCCCGAGCGGCGTCTCGCTCATCGCGATCTCGCCGCGCAGCTGGTAGCCGCGCGCCACCCGGCCGGCCCAGGCCCCGAGCTCGTCGAACGGGAACAGCGGGCACTCGACGGACCGCCCCTCGCGCCGCCCGCCCGGGTGCTCGGGGTGGTAGTCGCTGAGTCCACGGACGGTCTCGAAGACCACCGGGCTGCTGTCCTCCAGCCAGTCCACGACCTCCGGTGCGGTGTCGACGAAGACCGCGGCCAGCGCGGGGTCGATGAGGCCGTGCGACAGCGCGGTGAGGTACGTGAGCACCTGGTCCCGGCTGTCCTCGAGGCCCGGCTCGCGCTGGTGCCGGTTGCCCGGCAGCCAGGCGACACCCCCGGACCAGGCCGTGGTGCCGCCCACCTGGTCGGCCTTCTCGAACAGCCCGACCCTGGCTCCGTCTGCCGCCGCGCGCAGGGCCGCGGTCAGGCCGGCCGCGGCCGTGCCGAGGACGACGACGTCGTACCGCTCGACGGGCGTCACGTCGTCATCGCGCCAGGTAGCCGCCGTCGACGGCCAGCGCGTGGCCGGTCGTGAACGACGACTCGTCGGAGCAGAGCCAGAGCACGGCCTGGGCGATCTCCTGGGTCGTGCCGAAGCGGCCGAACAGGCTGAGCCGGCGGGCGACCTCGTCCTTGTCCCGGCCGCGCGCCTCGATCGCCCCGAGGAGCATGGGGGTCTCGATGGCGCCGGGGCAGACCGCGTTGACCCGGATCGCGTCGGCCGCGTGGTCGACCGCCCCGGCGCGGGTCAGGCCGAGCACCCCGTGCTTGCTGGCGGTGTAGGCCGCCTGGTTCGGCTGGGGCCGGAAGGAGTTCGTCGACGCGATGTTGACGATCGACCCGCCCCGGCCCTGCGACCGCATGGCCCGCGCCTCGTACTTCATGCACAGGAACACCGACCGCAGGTTGACCGCGATCATGCGGTCGAAGACCGCCTCCTCGCAGTCGGCGATCGGCGACGTCTCGTTCTCGATCGCGGCGGCGTTCACCCCGAGGTCGAGCCCGCCGTGCGCCGACACCGCGAGGTCGACCAGCGCCTGCACGTCATCGCTGCTCGAGACGTCGGTGCGCAGGAACCGGGCCCGACCGTCCTGCGCGTCGATCATGGCGACCGTCTCCGCGCCGCCGTCGGCGCTGATGTCGGCCACGACGACGGACGCCCCCTCGGCGGCCAGCGCCAGCGCGATGGCGCGGCCCATCCCGCTGGCGGCACCGGTCACCACCGCGCTCTTCCCGTCGAAGCGGCTCACGCGACGACCCGTTGCGCGCGGGCCGCGGCGTGCCGGCCGGACAGGTAGCCGAAGACCATGGCCGGGCCGAGGGTGCCGCCGGCGCCGCCGTACGTCATGCCCAGGACCGAGGCCATGACGTTGCCCGCCGCGTAGAGACCGGCGAACGGCCGGCCGTCGACGTCGAGGACCTGACCGTCCGCGTCCGTGCGGGGGCCGCCCTTGGTGCCGAGGCACCCGCTGTAGACGCGGACCGCGTAGAAGGGGGCGGTGTCGAGCGGCCCGACCGTGCTCTCCGGGCCCTCGCCGAACGTGCTGTCGCCCCACCACCGGTCGTGCAGGCTCTCGCCCCGCCGGAAGTCGGGGTCGCGTCCCTCGGCGGCGCCGGCGTTCCACCGCGCGACGGTCTCGTCGAGGGCGTCCACCGGCACGTCGAGACGACCGGCCAGCTCGGCGAGGGTGGGTGCCTCGACGATCCAGTGCGGGGTGGGCGCACCGGCGCCGGACTTGAAGCCCGCGAGGCCGTAGCGCCGGAGGTAGAAGTCGTCGACGACCAGCCAGGCCGGGTGGTTCACGTAGTCGAAGTCGGTGACGTCCAGGACGTGGAACGCCGCTCCGAGGGCGTTGTAGTTGGCGGCCTCGTCGGCGAACCGCTTGCCCTTCTTGTTCACCATGATGCTGTGGGGCCGGCTGCGCTCGCCGTTCACCTGCCAGCCGGCGACGGTGCCGTCCGGCATGGGGACGTCGATGATGGGCACCCACCAGGCCTCGCGCATGTTGCCCAGCCCGGCCCCGATGCGCATGGCCATCCGCAGGCCGTCCCCGGTGTTCGTCGGGACGGCGGCGGTGCGCTCGAGCGGACCGCGGATGAACGTCGAGACCATGTCGCGGTCCCACTCGAAGCCCCCGGTGGCCAGTACCACGCCCCCGGTGGCGCGGACCTCGCGCCGCCCCTCCGGCGTCTCCAGCACGACGCCGACGACCGTGCGGTCCTCGGTGAGCAGCTCGAGGGCGCGCGCACCGGTGACCGGCTCGATCCCGCGGTCCAGACAGCCCTTGAGCAGCGCGCCCATCAGCCCCTGCCCGGCGCCCCGCTCGTCGCGCAGCTTGCGCCGCTCCATCTCCTGCGCCGGCACGCCGCCGGGTGCGCCGCGACCGAGGGAGGTCTCGCTCATGAGGATGTTGCCGGACAGCTGCGGCCCGACCGTGACCCGGTCCTGCCACGGCCCGAGGTCTGCGAAGGGGAACAGCGGGCACTCCAGCGAGCGGCCGCCCTTGCGTGCCGCCCCCGGGTGCTCCGGGTGGTAGTCCGGGAAGTCGCGGATGACCTGGAACTGCGCGGGCGTCTTGGCCTCGAGGTACTCGAGCATCTCCGGACCGGCGTCGACGAAGGCTCCGACCAGCTCCTCGTCCATCAGCCCGTGCGACATGGACAGCAGGTAGGTCATGACGGACTCGCGGCTGTCCTCGAGCCCGAGCTCGGCCATGTGGTGGTTGCCCGGAACCCAGACCATGCCGCCGGACCACGCACTGGTGCCACCCACCCGCTCGGCCTTCTCGAAGACGGCCACGCGGGCGCCTGCGTCGTGCGCGGTGATCGCGGCGGTGAGGCCGGCTGCTCCGGTTCCGAGGACGACGACGTCGTACGGGTCCATGACGCTCCTGAGTTTCTGTATATTTACTGTTGTAAGACAACTGTTGTACGACGGGTTAGCGTCGGCGTCAATGCCGAAGCAGGTGGACCACGACGCCCGGCGCGACCAGGTCGCGCGGGTCGCGGCCGACCTCGTCGCCGACCACGGCCTCGGCGCCCTGACCGTTCGGCGGGTCGCCGAGGCGGCCGGCCACAGCACCACGGTGGTGAGCCACTACTTCGCCGACCGGCGCGACCTCGTCCGCGCGACCTACCGGGTGGCTGCCGCCCGCTCCTCGGCCCGCTTCGACGCGGCGCTCGTCGACGCGGACGACCCGCTGCAGGCGTGTCTGGAGGCACTGCTGCCGCTCGACCTCGAGCGGGCCCGGGACGTCCGGACGTGGCTGGCCTTCTGGGCGATGGCGGTCGACGACCCGGAGCTGGCGGCGGAGCAGGACGCCCGGGTCCAGTCCGCGCGACGGCGCATCACGGACGTGCTGGCCGGTGAGCAGGAGCGGGGTCGTGTCCGCTCCGGCACCGACCTGGCCGACGTGGCGTACCGGCTGCTCGTGCTGGTGCACGGCGTCGGGACGCACGCGGAGTTCGACCGCGGCTACTGGACGCCGGGCCGACAGCGGCAGGCGGTCGCCGACGAGCTCGCCGGGCTCCTGGTCGTGCGGCGCGCGACCGGCTGACCGCGGGAGCACGTCGTCACGCCCCGAACGCCGCGGGACCGAGCAGAGCCCCCGTGCCCCGGTCCTCGCAGCCCTGGTGGAAGCGCTCGAGCGGCTTGTCCATCGGTGACCCCAGCGGGGCCGACTCCGTGAACTCGTGCACGCACACGCGGTGGGCGATCCCCCAGCGCCCGTCGTGCACGGCGTACCGGTCGACGTAGCGGCCCCACCACGTGTCGCGCCAGCGGGTGCCGTCCGGGGCCGTGCGCAGCACGTACGTGACCACGTACGCCTCGCCCCGGGCGCTGTCGCGCCCGTCGACCTCGACGGCGTGGTTGAGGACGCAGTGCATCGTCGCGTCGTAGCCGCGGTGCGAGCCCACCACCCGCTCGCAGAACTCCGCGGCGTCCCCGACGTACACGCCGTGGTCGTCGGTCGCGCCGGGCAGGTAGGCGCTGCGCATGAGGGCGACGTCCAGCCGGTCGACGCCGCGGCAGTAGCGCAGCACCGCCTGCCGCACCTGTTCGACGGCGAGCAGCCGCTCGAGCGCGTCCACGTCAGCCCTGGTCGTCCCGGGCGGCCCAGTACTTGCGGGACCGGTCCGAGAGCACCTCGCGGGTGCCGTCGACGACCAGGCAGTGGCCGTTGACGTACCAGGACTCGTCGCTGGCCAGGAACGCCGCCGCAGCCGCGATGTCGTCCGGCCCGCCCGCCCGACCACCCGGTGACGCCTGCGCGAGGTAGCGCTCCGTCTCCTCCAGCGAGCGCGCGTCGCCGGTGATCACGGCAGCCGTCATGGCGCTCACGGTGGCCCCGGGGGCCAGGGCGTTCACGCGCACGCCGGACGCGGCGTACTCGACAGCGGCCGACTTCGTGAGCCCGACGACGGCGTGCTTGGCAGTCGTGTAGGCGTGCGGACCGAGACCGGCCTGGACGCCGGCGCTGCTCGCCGTGTTGACGATGGAACCACTGCCCTGCGGGAGCATCACCCGGCCGGCGTGCTTGGTGCCGAGGAAGACGCTGGTGAGCAGCACACCCATCGTGCGCTCCCAGTCGGCGAGCGAGGTGGCGGCGAAGGGTCCGACAACGCCGACGATCCCGGCGTTGTTGAACGCCGCGTCCAGGCGCCCGAAGCGGTCGACCGCTGTGTCCACCAGCGCGGCCACCTCGTCCTCCCGCGTCACGTCGCACTGCTGGTAGACGGTCGCGTCACCCAGCTCGGCGACCAGCGCCCGGCCGGGGCCCTCCTGCACGTCGGACACCACGCACCGCGACCCCTCGGCGACCAGCCGTCGCACGATCCCGGCGCCGATGCCGCTCGCGCCTCCGGTCACGACCGCGACCTTCCCCTCGAGCCGTCGGGGCACGGTCACGGTGGCTGCTCCTCAGGTCGACGGACGCAGGCAGTGTCGTACTTACAACAGTTGCTGTCCAGTATCTGTGGCTCCCGCCGACCGCCCGGCCTCCAGGACGGCGCGGGTCCGCTCGGCGAACAGGCGGGCCAGCGCGTCGAGCGGGAGGCGCTCCTGCAGTTCGGCGCTGATGACCTCGACGCTGAAGGGGAGCCGCACACCCATCTCGGCGAGCACCCCGAGGAACCGCAGGAGGTCGAACTCGCCGTCGCCGGGCGGCAGCCGGTGCGTCGTGCAGTCGGCCCGGTAGTCCGCCAGGACCCGCTGCCGGGGCCCGTCGCCGAACTGCACGCTCAGCACGCGGTCGACCGGGACGGCCCGCAGCTGGTCGTCGTCCGCCGCACCGCGGTAGTGGTGCCACACGTCGATGCAGAGCCCGCCGTTCGGCCGGCCGGCGAGCTCGACCAGCTCCAGCGCCACCCGGGCGTCCGGGATGTTCGACATCTCCGGCAGGAACTCGAGGGCGACGCCCAGGCCGTGCTCGGCCGCCCTGTCGCACATGCCCGCGAAGCCCTCGGCCGCCGCCTCGATCGGGCCCTCGAAGGGCCCGACCGCCTGCACGTGGTGAGCCGGCCCCAGGGCGTCGGCCATCTTCAGCAGGCTCCGCTCCTCGTCGAGGTAGGCCGTGCGAGCCTGGCCGCGGGCCGACCAGCCTCGGAGCGCCTCGAGCTCGAGGACCCGCACGCCGTGGTCGTCCAGCACGGCGCGCAGCGCTGCGTCGGACCACCCCTCGGCGCGCAGTCGCGCGTAGTCCCCCGCGTACAGGGAGATCCCGGCGAAGCCGGCGCCCGCTGCAGCGGCGACCCGGTCCGGGAACGGCACGTACCGGCCGAGGCTGAAGTGGCTGAGGATCAGGTCGTCCGGGCCGAGGTCGGGGTAGCCGGGGAGCGCAGACAGCCGCGCGGACGGGGTGGTCACCGCCCCGCCGACTGCCAGCCGCCGACCACGGCGTCCTCACGGTGGAGCCGCTGCTCCAGCAGCTGCTCCCCGTCGTGCTGCAGGTCGCGGCACCCGGCCGCGAGCACGGCCTCGAGGGCCGCGGAGAGGGCGTCCCCGGCGCGGCAGTAGGACTCCACGACGTCGTCGAGCAGCAGGCTGTCGCGCGGGCCGGCCGTGAGCACGGCGAGCGCCTGGCGGACCGGGTCGCCGGACGTCCGGTCGAGCACCTTCCGGGCGTAGTCCTCGATCGTGGCGATCTCCTCGCGCATCCAGGCGATCTCGCCGGCTGCCCGTACCGCCGCGTTGCGCAGGACCTTCTCCAGCATGACGACCCGCACCTGGGCGACGGGGTCCCCCAGGGCCGGGAGCACGTCGTCCGTCAGGACGCGGCAGCAGTCGAGCAGCACCTGCTCGGTGGTCGGACGGGCGATCACGGGCGGCAGCCCCCTTCGGTCGAGGTCACGACGGCCCGACTCCTGGGGTCAGGGCTGACGAGGGCAGGCCACGGGCGATGCGGAAGAACATGCCGTCCAGGTGCGTCACCGCGTTGATGAGGTAGGTCGCCATCACGCCGCGCGACCGGCCCCGGCCCACGTCCTCGAGGGCACGCAGGATCTGCGTGTGCAGCCGGGCGATGCCGAGCACCAGGAAGTACTCCACGGTCCGGGGGTCGACCTGCTCCTCGCTGAGCCCGGTGCGCGCGCGGTAGCCGGCCAGGAACGCGTGGGGGTCGCGGTGGTAGAGGTTGGGCTCCATCGGGATCTGCGTGTAGTAGCCGAGGTCCTCGCGCGGGTCGCCGACGCGTGCGAACTCCCAGTCGATCACGACGTGCTCCCCCGTGTCGGTCACCAGGACGTTCGACGGCTGGCAGTCGCCGTGCACCAGGGCGAAGGGCACGGGCGGAGGGCGGTCGGCGCGAAGGCGGGCGCTCACGTAGCGCAGCACCGGGTTGCTGTCGGACAGCTCGCGCTCGACCTCGGCGTAGCCGGCGAGCACCCCGTCGACGTAGGCGTCCCAGTCCGGCGGGCGCTCCATCGACGCCGGCAGCACGTCCAACGGCGTCCGGTGGACGCCCGCCAGGACGTCGAGGTAGAGGTCGCTGAGGTGCTGCTGGCCGTCGGTGTCCCTCAGGGCGTCCTGCAGCGACCGGCCCGGGAAGTGCTCCGCGACGATGCACTTGGTGCCGAGGTGCTCGCCGGTGCCGTCGTACCAGCGCGGCGCCGCGGTCGGCACGGGCCGACTGCGCGACAGCGCCTGCAGCAGCTCCCACTCGCTGTCGCGGTCGCTGACGAAGACCCCCTCGTCCGGGGGCGGGTCCCCCCGCAGCACGAACCGCTCGGGCGACGCGTCGTCCCACGCGACCTCGGCGACCGCCGTGAGGCGGCTGTAGCCGCCGCTGATCGGCGCGAAGGCGGTCACCGTCGGGCGCCTCGCCGGCTCGCGCGCCGCGAGCAGTGCCGCGAACCCGTCGCGGGTGAACGCGGGATCGGGCATCGCGGTTCCCCTCTCGCGGCTCGGGCTCGTTACTGTAGAACATGCCCAGTATGTTGTCCCGTGTCGGCGCACCGGCGCCGCGAGAGCCCGGGAGGTGCGTGCCATGACCGACGACGCGGTGCAGCGACTCGTGGACCAGCAGGCGGTCGCGGACCTGTGTGCCCGCTACACCTACGCGCTCGACGCCAAGGACTGGCAGCGCCTCGAGAGCTGCTTCACGGCCGACCCCGTCTTCGTGCACCCCGGCGGCCGCCTGGAGGGCTTCCCGGCGATCCTCGCGCGGACGTCGGCCGCCCTCGATCCGCTCGACGCCACCCAGCACCTGCTCGGGAACGTGGTGGTCGTGGTCACGGGCGACACCGCGACCGCCACGTCGTACTTCCAGGCCCAGCACGTCCGCGCCGGCACGCCGGGCGGCGACACGTACGTCATCGCCGGCAGCTACACCGACACCCTGACCCGCACCGACGACGGCTGGCGCATCGCCGAGCGCGTGCAGGCCTACCTGTGGCGGGACGGCAACCGCGCCGTCGTCGCCCGCTGACGACGGCACTCACCAGACCGGCGGCACGACAGGCAGCGCGTCCGTCCCGACACCGCGCGCGCGGTCCAGGACGACCTCCCGGTACTCGTCGTGCGTGAGGACCCAGAACCGGCCGGTGCGGACCGCGTCCACGACCTGCCCGGCCGCGTCGTCCGCCGTGAGGGTCGCCTGCACGCCCTCGACGGTCCGACGGCCGGACGCCGGCGCCGTGGCGGCGAGCGCCGTCGGCCGGTTGCGCGCGCTGTCGGTGATGCGGGTCGCGACGAACCCGGGGCAGAACACGGAGACACCGATGTCGATCCCCTCGGCGTGCAGGTCGTGGAACAGCGACTCCGACAGCGCGACCACCGCCGACTTCGCCGCGGAGTAGGCGGCCAGCCTCGGCATCGGCAGCAGCCCGGTCATCGAGGCGGTGTTGACCACGTGCCCCCCGTCGTCCTGGGCGATCATCCGCGGGACGAACGCACGGACCCCGTGGATGACGCTCCACAGGTCGACGCCCAGGACCCACTGCCAGTCCTCCACGGTCAGCGCCCAGGCGCGTGCGCTCTTGACGACGCCGGCGTTGTTGCACAGCACGTGGACGGCGCCGAAGCGCTCGAAGGCCTCGTCAGCGAGCCGGTCGACCTCCTCGCCACGGGACACGTCGGTGACCACGGCGTGCACGTCGGCGCCCCGCTCGGACAGCTCCGACGCCGCGTCGCGCACGCCGCCCGCGTCGACGTCGGAGAGCACCACGCGCATCCCCTCGGCCGCGAACCGGTCGGCCATCGCGCGACCCAGGCCACTGGCGGCGCCGGTGACGACGGCGACCCGGCCCGGTGCGACCGGGTCCCGGCCGGCAGCGGTGGTGGTCGGGGCTGGGGACGTCATGCGGTGCCTCTCGTGTGGACCAGGGCCCCGGCGGGCAGGTGGTGCGCGTGCGCCTCGAGCGCGTCGCGGTCGAGCACGGTCAGGTGGCCCCGTCCGACGACGATCCACCGCCGGTCGCAGAGCTCGCCCAGCACCTTGTTCAGCCGCTCGCGGCTCAGGCCCACGATGTCGGCCAGCTGCTGCTGGGTCAGCGCGTGGCGCACGACGCCGTCCACGGTGTAGCGGTCGGCCAGGGCGAGCACCTCCCGGGCGACGCGGGCACCGGCGTCCGCGGCCGGCGGCTCCTGACCGGCGCGGCTCCTGACCGCCAGCTGTCGGGCCATCCGCTGCAGCAGGTGCGCGCTGACCTCGGTGTGCCTCCCGACCCAGGTGAGCACGTCGTCGCGTGCGGCACTGGCGACGACCGCCCTTCCCATCGCGGTGGCCCCGAAGGCCCAGGGCGCCGGGTCGAAGACCTGGACCTCGCCGATGACGTCACCGGCCTCCATGACCGCGAGCAGCCGGTCACGGCGCGACGTCGTCACCCCCACCCGCCCCTCCAGCACGACCCAGAGCCTGTGCCCGACGTGCCCGGACCGGAACAGCGCCGCACCGGGGGCGAGACGCGAGACCTCCATCGCCGGCACGAGCTCGTCGAGCACGTCAGGCAGCAGGTCGCGGAAGAACTCGGACCGGCCGACCGCGTCCCGCTGCTCGACCGTGAGCCCTCCGGGCGGAGCCGCGGGCACGGGCATCTCGACTCCAGGGGATCGGTCGCCGGTCGGCGGGCCCGGTGACGGGTGCGCACGGCGCCGCCGCCTGCAACGTCACACTTTCGGTCTACTCTGTCAAGTAAGTCAAGCGCGCTCAGCGGTGCTCGACCGAGCGGCCGCCCTCGCGTCCGCCACCCACCAGCAGGTTCTGGCCCGTCACCCACGAGGACGCCGGAGAAGCGAGGTAGAGCACCGCTGCGGCGATGTCCTCGGGCGTGCCCAGCCGGCCCAGCGGCACGGTGGCCGCGAGAGCGGGCACGTCCTGCTCGTCGAACTGCAGCACGTCGAAGAACGAGTCGGTCGGCACCATGCCCGGGGACACCGCGTTGACCCGGATGCCGTCGGCGGCGAGCTCGGCGGCCAGCGTCGCGGTGAGGCTGAGGACCGCCGCCTTCGCCGCTCCGTAGGGGCCGGTGTTGGGCGCAGCACGCATCCCGGCGCCGGAGGCGACGTGGACGATGGCCGAGCCGCGCGGCATGCGGCGGGCCGCCTCGCGCACCCCGGCCTGCGCGGCGACCAGGTTGAGCTCGAGCATGTCGCGCAGCTGGTCGTCCGAGGTGTCGACCAGGCGACGGACGCCGCGCTCGTCCGTCCCGCCGGCGTTGCTCACCCAGACGTCCAGCGAGCCGAGCTCGTCGACCGCCGCCTGGGCGAGTCGGGCAGGGAAGCCCGGTGCGCGCAGGTCCCCCGGCAGCTCGACGGCGCGTCGACCCCGGTCCCGCACCTGCTCGGCGACCGCCACGACGTCCGCGGAGCGGCGGGCTGTCACGACGACGTCGGCGCCGGCGTCGGCCAGGGCCAGCGCGATGCCCCGCCCAATCCCTCGTCCGGAGCCGGTGACCACCGCGACCCGGCCGTCCAGCCGGAACAGGTCGAGCAGGCTCCCCCGCGACGACTCAGCCACCCGGCGGCAGCCACGCGTCGTACAGCGCGTGGAAGTGCCGGATCTTGCTCTCCTGGTAGACGCCGAACGACAGGCCCGGCTTGGACATCGCCTTCAGGCCCTTCTGCACGGCCTCGAGGTTGAACTCGTCCTGGTCGAAGACGCGCGCCAGCGACCCGAGCTGCTCCACCGCGCTGCGCCAGGGCTCGTCCGGCCCGAGCCGCAGCTCGGGCGACGGCGCCGGACGCTCGCCCTTGAAGGGCGAGAGCAGGAACACCTCCATGAGGCAGCTCTCATGGTCGTCGCCGTTCGGCCGCCAGCGGTAGGTGATCTGGTTGTAGCCGCCCCACGGGTGCATGTTCGGGAAGACCGTGAAGTAGTAGCTGTCGACGAGCTCGGCGTCGGACAGCTGCTCGGCGCCCTCGCCGATGACCGGGCGCAGCGACGTGCGCGCAGCCTCCGCGAGCGTCTGCCGGGCGGTCCGGCCGTCGGGGACCTCGAGCATCGGCGGGTCGTCGAGCCGCTGGTCGATCTGCGAGTTGAGGCGCTCCTGCTCGGTGGGGTCCCACGGCAGGTACGGGCTGGGGACGCCGCGCGGCGAGATGGCCCGGGACACGTTGCCGAACACGTCGTACTGGGAGTTGGCGTCCCCGAAGCCGGGCAGCAGCTGCGGGTGCGTGGTGATCACGTGGAACGACTCCATGAAGGCCTCCTGGGCGACCTTCCAGTTGGTGCGGATCACCTTGGAGACGTGCACGCGGGTGTAGCGCTGCTCGAGCGGCCACCGCTCGAAGAACGGGTCGAGGTCACCGAGGAACGCCTCGAGCGGCTCGCAGTCCCGGTCCGGGTTGAGGAACACGAAGCCGCCCCAGGTCCCGACGCGCACCTCGGGGAGCCGGAACTCGTCCGGCTTCACCTGCGGGAAGTCCCACGCGCTCGGCACCCGCTTCAGCTTGCCGCTCAGGGACCAGCAGAAGCCGTGGAACGAGCACAGCAGCTCATCGACCCGACCCGGCCCGTCGCGCAGCGCCCGGCCGCGGTGCAGGCACGCGTTCACGTAGGCCTTGATCCCGCCGGCCCCGGGCTCGGTGCGCACGAGCAGGTACGACTTGTCGACGATGTCGTAGACGGCGGTGTCGCCGACCTCGGCCAGCACCTCCTCGCGGCAGGCGAACTGCCAGACCCGCGACCAGAGGCCGACCTTCTCGCGCTCGTGCCACTCGCGCGACAGGTAGCGCTCGACGGGCACGTCGTCGGAGCCGTAGTAGCCGGGCTCGTCGCGCCGCAGCGACGCCGGCACGGGCTTGCTGTCCTGGTCGAGCAGGTCCTGGTAGGTCGGTCCCTTGCCCAGGAAGCCGGTGCGCGGGCGGGTGCTCTCGGCAGTCACGAGAAGGTCTCCTCCGTCTCGAAGCGGCGGCTCCGGCCGGCGGCGCCCCCCGCGGTCCTGCCCCCGCTCGCGATCCAGCGGCAGAGCTCCGGGTCGGCGCTGCGGAGGGCGCCGTCGACCCAGCGGCCGTCGCGGTCGAACCGCCCCTGCCGACCGTCCTGCTCGGTCACCATGACCGGCCCCCGGTCGTCCGGGGCCCACTCGTAGACCGCGCGGCTCAGTGCGTGCTCGATCTTGCGCAAGGTGGCCTCCGAGCCAGGTTACTGGGTCAGAACTATAGTAAGGGCTTGCGCTCTGCACGTCGACCCGGAGCCGACAGACCTGCCGCTGCCCGCGGGCATTGACAACTAAGTAGAGTAGACCTCTAGTTACTCTGACGACGTCAACCGCTGCGACAGGGAGTCCCATGACCACGTCCGAGGCACCGGAGCGCCGCCGCACCCCCGGCCTGAGCTGGTACGACCTCGTGCTCGAGGACGTCCGACCCGTGCCGGAGCACCTGCGCGAGCGCCGCCACTACACCGCGGCGACCCAGCACGTGCCCGTGGAGCGCTACACCAGCCGCGCCTGGCACGAGCTGGAGCGCACGCACCTGTGGCGCAAGGTCTGGCAGATGGCCTGCCGCGAGGAGCACCTGCCCGAGGTCGGGAGCTACGTCGTCTACGACATCGCCGGTGACTCCTACCTCGTGGCACGCACCCGGGACGGCAGCATCAAGGCCTACGTCAACGCCTGCCTGCACCGGGGCCGCGCGCTCAAGGACCTCGACGGCCGGTGCAGCGAGTTCCGCTGCTCGTTCCACGGGTTCACCTGGAAGCTCGACGGCTCGCTGCGCTACCTGCCAGCGGTGGGCGAGTTCCCCGACATCGAGGCCGACCGCGAGGCCTGGCGGCTGCCGGAGGCGAAGGTCGGCACCTGGGGCGGTTTCGTGTTCATCAACCCCGATCCCGACGCGGAGTCGCTGGAGGACTTCCTCGGTGACATGCCCGAGCACTTCCGGCTCTGGGACTTCGAGAACCGCTACCTGCAGGCGCACGTCGCGAAGAAGGTCCGGTGCAACTGGAAGGTGGCCCAGGAGGCCTTCGACGAGGGCCTGCACCTGGTCGGCACCCACCCGCAGTCCGCGCCCTACGTGGGCGACAGCAACAGCGCCGTCGACGTCTACGGCAACTACTCCCGCCAGATCAGCCCCTCGGGGACGCCGGCGGACGACCTGCCCGTCGAGCCGACCGAGCACGACATCCTGGCCCGGATGCTCGACGTCCGGGAGGGCGAGGAGCTGCCGGTCCCGTTCTCGCAGCGCACGACCGCCCGGGACAGCATGGCCGACGCGGCCCGCGAGCGCTGGCGGCAGGTGCTCGGCGATGCGGTCGACGACGTCTCCGACGGCGAGTTCGTCGACCACTGGAACTACGCCGTCTTCCCCAACCTGCACCCCTGGGGCGCCTTCAACCGGATCGTCTACCGGTTCCGCCCCCACGGCGACCGGCACGACGAGTGCATCTTCGAGGTCATGCTGCTGACCCCGTTCACCGGCGAGCGCCCGCCGACCGCGCCGATCCACTGGCTCGAGCTGGACGAGTCGTGGACGCTCGCGACCGAGCTGCAGACGCTCAGCCTGGTCATGGAGCAGGACACGTTCAACATGACGTCGGTCCAGCGCGGGCTCCAGACCACCCGGCGCTCGCACGTGCTCACGTCGAACTTCCAGGAGGACATGGTGTCGTGGCGGCACGACCTGCTGACCACGTGGGTCCAGGAGGCCGCGGAGGGGGCCGCGAGCAGCGGGGCCGGTACGTGATGGAGTCGCAGGGCGGGATCCGGCACCCCCTGAACCCGAACGCGCTCTACACGGCCGACGACGACGACACGGTGCGGGTCACCGTAGGGGCGCGCTGGGGGCGGTTCCGCAAGGACGGCCAGTGGCTGGAGGGCCCGATCTTCGAGGCCGACCCTGAGCTCTGCCTGTGGGTCGCCGCACCCCGGCCCAAGGGGCACCACCGCATCAGCCGCCTGCTCGACATGGCCAGCGAGCGCTGAGGCGCTGACGGGAGGCGACATGACGGAGAGCGGACCGAGCAAGGACTGGGAGGACGTCCGGGCCTACACCCTGGACGAGGACGCCGAGGGAGAGCTGCTGCGCCGGCAGACGGAGTGCACGTTCATCTGGTCGGGCAAGGAGGGCCACCCCATGGGCGTCATCGTCAACTTCATCTTCCGCGACGGGCGGTTCTGGCTGACGGCCTCCGACCAGCGACCGCGCATCGCCTCGCTCCGGCGCGACCCGCGGGTCAGCATCGCCGTGACGTCGAAGGGGTCCGGCATCCCGGTGAGCCGCTCGCTCACCTACAAGGGGACCTGCCTGCTGCACGACGACCGCGAGACCCTCGACTGGTTCGTCCCCGACTTCTCGCGCGCGATGCGGCCCGACGACCCGGTGAAGGCCGCGGCGTTCGCCGCGCACCTCGACTCCCCTGGCCGACTGGTGCTGGAGGTGGTGCCGCAGACGCGGATCGGCTACGACTCCGCCAAGATGTGGAAGGCGGCACCGGGGGCCGCCCCGGTCGGGCCCGGGGCGGGCTGAGCGCGGCGGGTCGAGGGCGGTGGGCGGGTCGAGCGCGGTGGGTCGGGCTCAGCGCAGCGGGTCGCCGTCCGCGTCGAAGCGGAGGTCGCAGAGCTGCCCGGGCACGACCTCGGCATGGGTGCCGAGCGCCACCGCCACCTTCTGGTAGCTCCACTTCATGACGTCGAGCGTCAGCTCGAGGACCTGCTCGGGCCGGTAGTGCCGGGCGAGGTCGTCCCGCAGCTGCGGCGCCGTGCCGCCCGGCTGGCTGAGCAGCGCGTCGGCGAGGCGCAGGGCGACCGACTGCGCCTCCGTCGGCTCCTGCGACTCGTCGAACCCGGCCTCCCTGGCAACTGCCAGGCGCAGCGACAGTCAGGTGTGGCAGTCGTGGTAGCGCGCACAGCGCAGCCGCACCAGCTCGGTGGTGACCGGGTCGACGTCGCCGAGGCGCACCGTGGCCGCGGCGAACCCGCGCAGGGCGTCCAGCAGGGCCGGGGACGGGCGGGTGCCGGCGGGCACGCGGGCCGTCGGGCTCACGCTGCACCCGGCACGAGCAGCGTCTCCCAGGCCAGCCGCAGCCGCTGGCGCTGCTCCACCACGAGCAGCGCCGCGACGAGGTCGGCGAGACCGGACGGGCCGAGGTGGGCGGCGACGTCGGCGGTCTGCTCGTCGGTCGTCCCGGCGACGTCGAGGACGAGCTGCTCGGCGAGGGCCAGGCAGGCGCGCTCCCGCGGCCCGTACCGCGGCGAGGTCGGCCACTGCGCCAGCTCGGCGACGGTCGCCTCGTCAAGCCCGGCTCGTGCCGCCTGCGGGCTCCGGGCCGCACCCTCGGCCTCGCACCCGAGCAGTACCGCGACCCGGAGCCGGCACAGCTCGAGCAGGAGGGGGTCGACCACCTGCCACGCGGCGTCGTAGGCGGCGGCCAGCTGCCCGGCCACGTCGGGGTGGTCGTGGAGGACTGCCTCGAGGACGTCGCTCGTCGAGCGGTGGGGCACGACCGAGGGCCTCCCTTCCCAGGAGCCGACCGTGGCGTTACTGTACCGCAACTCCTGTAAGTCATCGACGACGAAGGGCATCACCGTGCTGAAGGGCCTGGAGGGCAAGTCCATCGTGGTCACCGGAGCAGGTGCCGGGATCGGGGCCGCCACGTGTCGGCGCCTCGCCGCCGAGGGCGCCCGCGTGGTCGCCGCCGACATCGACGGCGCAGCTGCGGAGGCGGTCGCGAAGGAGATCGGCGCCGGGGCGGTCTCTCTCGCGGCTGACGTCAGCAGCCCGGACGGCGCAGCGGCGTGCGTCGCCGCCGCCGTCGACGCCTTCGGCCGGCTCGACGCCTTCCACGCCAACGCCGGCGTCGAGGGCCGGGCGCACCTGGTCGCCGAGTTCGACCTCGCGGTCTACGAGCAGGTCTTCGCCGTGAACGTCCGCGGCGCGTTCCTGTCGGCCCACGCGGCGCTCACGCAGCTGCTCGCCCAGGGCGACGGTGGCGGCATCCTGTTCACGACCTCGCTCGCGTCGCTGATGGGGTCGCCGTCGACGTCGGTCTACAACGCCTCGAAGCACGCCGTCCACGGCCTGGTGCGCAGCCTGGCCAAGGAGGTGCCGCCCGGGATCCGCGTGAACGCGCTCGCCCCCGGGGTCGTCGACACCCGCATGATGCGCTCGCTCGAGGAGTCCATGGGGACCGCGGGCGGGACGGACGCCACCACGCTCAAGGCGGGGCTGGAGGCCGCGGTCCCGATGAAGCGCTACGCCAGCGCGGAGGAGATCGCCGCGACCGCCGCGTGGATCCTCAGCGACGAGGTCCCGTACGTCCACGGCGAGACGATCACCGTCGGCGGCGGCCTCACGCCCTGAGGCCGGGTCCGCATCAGCCGCCGACCACCGCGTCGTTACCGTTGGTCCACCAGGTGGCCAGGGTGCGCCGGGCGATCCGCCACCCGTCGTCGGTGCGGACCAGCTCGTCGGAGTAGCGCCCGGCGATCACGAACAGGTCGCCGCCCTCGGCGCCGGCCCTGACGTGCTGCGCCTGGAGGTAGCACGTCGACGTGGCCGCGTCACCGTCCACGACGACCTCCACGTTGCCGATGAGGTGCTGGGTCTGCGTGAGCGGCGCGAGGTACGTGCGGCACAGCGCCTCGATGGCCTCGTACCCGGGCTGCTCCCCGATGCCCTCGTAGACCGCGACCGCGTCCGGCAGGAAGCAGGTGCGCAGCAGCGGCCAGTCGCGGGTGTCGAGCGCGGTGGCGTAGCGGTGGCACAGCCCCGCGATGTCGCGC
Organism: Frankiales bacterium; assembly: GCA_025966005.1. Lineage (GTDB taxonomy): Bacteria > Actinomycetota > Actinomycetes > Mycobacteriales > SCTD01 > SCTD01. The sequence goes on along the minus strand of JAOPVV010000283.1, from coordinate 3,148 downwards.
TCGTCCAGCAGCACCTGCACGGTGGGGTCCACGTCGTTCTCCTCGTCCGATGACGGTCGGCCGGCTCCCGGGGCCGCTCGTGCGCAGGCTTCCCGCCTCCACGCCGTTCACGACCTCGACGCGGTCCCCGGTGCCCTCCGGACCGGGGACGCCCCCGCGGCGCGCACGCCTGCTCCGGGCCTGGTCACGCCTGCCCGGGCGGAGTAGAACGGAGCTGTTCTCGACGACCGGCGCCGGGTCCGTCCAGGGAGAGGTCTGAGCCCATGCCCAAGTTCATGGACGTCCACCACGGGATGCAGGGGATCACCCCGGAGGCGCTCAAGGAGGCGCACCAGGCCGACCTCGACATCCAGGGAGACGAGGGCGTCGACTTCCAGAAGGCCTGGGCCGACCCGGAGTCGGGGATGGTCTGGTGCGTGTCCGAGGCGCCGAACGCCGAGGCGGTGCAGCGCATCCACGAGCGCGCGGGCCACCCGGCGACCGAGGTGTACGCCGTCCCCATCGAGGTCTGAGCCGGCCGGGTCAGACCAGCGCGCTGTAGACGAGCTGACGGAGCTGGCTGCGGATCGGGTAGGTGCTCGACGGGAGCACCTGGGTCATGAACACCACCGCGACGTCCTCGAGCGGGTCGACCCAGAACGCGGTGCTCGCGGCACCGCCCCAGAAGAACTCGCCCCTGCTCGCGCCGCTGCGCTGGGCCACCGGGTCGTGCACGGTCGCGAAGCCCAGCCCGAACCCGACGCCCTCGAAGCTGGTCTCGGCGAAGCCGCCGGTGCTCAGCGAGACGAGGTCCGAGGGCAGGTGGTCCTGCGTCATGAGGGCCACGGTCCGCGGGGCGAGGACCCTCGCTCCGTCGAGCTCACCGCCGCGGGCGAGCATCCGGGCGAACCGCAGGTAGTCGGCCGTGCTGGACACGAGGCCACCCCCGGCGCCGTGCACCTGCGGCGGCCGCAGCCACTGCTCGCCCATCTGGTCCAACCGGGTCAGGGCGCCGGTCGCAGGGTGCGGGCCGTAGAGGGCGGCGAGCCGGTCGGCGCGGTCCGGTCCGACCCACCAGGTCGTGTCCTGCATCGCCAGCGGTCCGGTGACCCGCGCGGCGACCGCGGCCTCCAGCGACTGCCCGGACCACAGCTCGACGAGGCGACCCAGGACGTCCGTGCTGGCGCCGTAGCCCCACCGGGTGCCCGGCTCGAACAGCAGCGGCAGCTCTGCCAGCAGGTCGCAGGCACCCGCGAGGTCGATGCCGGCCGGGTAGCCCCAGCCCAGGCCGGCCTTGCGGTACAGCGCGTCGACGACGTGGGTGTCGACGAAGCCGGCCGTGAGCCCAGACGTGTGCGTGAGCAGGTGCCAGACGCGGACCGGCTCGGTCGCCGGCACCGTGACAGGAGCGCCGGCCGACCCCTTCGCGTAGACCCGGACATGCTCGAAGGACGGGATCCAGCGGCTGATCGGGTCGTCGAGCTCGAAGGCGCCCTCCTCCCACAGCGTCATCGCAGCGACCGACGCGACGGGCTTGGTCATGGAGGCGATCCGCCAGAGCGTGTCGGGCTCGACCTCGAGCCCGCGCTCCCGGTCGCGCCAGCCGTACGACGCGGTGTGCACCAGCTCGTCGCGGTGCACGATGCCCAGCTGCCACCCCGGCAGCCGGCCGTCGTCGACGTAGGCCGCGAAGTGCTCGTCCAGCCGCGCCAGCCGCTGCGCGTCGAACGCGAGGGTCACCGGGAGGCCCGGCGCGCCTCGACGTCCGACGTGAAGCGCACGACGTCGGCCGCGACGCGGTCCGGGACCTCCGCCACGAAGTTGTGGCCGCTGCCCTCGTAGGCGACCAGCGTGCTGTCCGGCAGCGTCGCGTCGAGCTCCTCGGCGGCCTCGAACGGCACCACCTTGTCGGCGGTGCCGTGCAGCACCAGCGTCGGCGTCGTGATGGTCGCGACCTGCTCCAGCGTCACGGAGTACGCCGCGAGCGCCTTGGCCTGCGCGATGACCCCGCGCGGGTCGATTACCTCGCCCCGCAGCAGGTCGAGGTCGGCGGCCAGCCGCTCGGGCGGGCAGGCGGGGCCGTAGAGCGCCTTCGGGGCGAACTTCAGGGTCAGCCAGGTCGGCAGGTAGTAGAGGACGTACCGGCTCTTCGGCGCCCTCGGCTTGTCGGGGGTCAGCGCACCGCTGCAGCCGACGACGAGGGACAGGACGCGCTCCGGCGCCGTCAGGGCCAGGTCCAGGACGACGACGCCGCCCTGGCTGACACCGAAGACGTGCGCGGCCTCGACGCCGGCCGCGTCGAGCACGGCGAGGGCGTCCCCGGCCAGGTCGGCGATCGTCGCGTCCCGGGTCGATCCGCTCAGGCCGGTGCCCCTGTTGTCGAACCAGAGGACGCGGTGCCTCTCGGCCAGTGCGTCCAGCACCGGCGTCCACATCCGTCCGGTGAAGCGGTGTCCCATGACGAGCAGCAGCGGAGTCCCCTCGCCACGCTCCTCCCAGTGCAGGTGCGGGGTGCGGTCGGTGATGACGGGCAGGTCAGCCCTTCCTGAGCAGGCGCAGGGCGTACTCGGCGTAGGTGTCGGCGATCTCGGTCACGGAGGTGGGGTAGTCGGGGGTCCACCACTCGGCGGCGCGCACGCCCATCGCCGCGATCGCCAGCACGGCGAGCCGCGGCTGGGCGTCGTCGAAGGCGCCCAGCCGCACGCCCCGGTCGATGACGTCGAGGAACATCTGCTCGCTCTCCGCGCGGACCTGCAGGACCACAGCGAGCTGGTCCTCCCCCAGCGCCCTGGCCTCGCGGTTGGTGACCCGGGCCAGGGCGGAGTACTCGAGGTGCACGGTGACGTGCGCTCGGGTCAGGGCGCCCAGCTGGTCCTGCGGCGACGGCCCAGCACCGAGCAGCGCCTCCTTGAGCCGGTCGCGGTGCTCCTCGTGGCCGATGCGCACGAGCTCGAAGAGCAGGTGCTGCTTGGACGGCACGTGCGCGTAGATGCCGCCCGGCGCCATCCCCAGGGCGTTGGCCAGGTCGCGCACGGACACCGAGTCGTAGCTCTTGGCGCCGAACAGCGCGATGGCTGCCTCGAACACACGCAGTCGCGCTTCTCCCAGTTCGGGGCGGGCGGGGAGCAAGGATCCGGTCTGCGCCTCGGTGCTGAGCAGCAACGTCATG
>JAOPVV010000112.1 GCA_025966005.1 Frankiales bacterium | reverse complement strand
GCGGGGGCCGCGGGCGGCGGTGTCACGAGGGCCGGCGGCCGGGCATGGTGGAGGGCGACGGGCGGCCGCCGACCACCGGCGTGCTGCGCCGGGGGCGCACCGGCGGCTCCTCGGGCTCCTCGGCCGGCCGGCCGAACACCAGCCGGCCGTTCGCGGTGGTCAGGACACTGGTGACCAGCACCTGCACCTCCTGGCCGACCCGGCTGCGGCCGCGCTCGACGACGACCATCGACCCGTCGTCGAGGTAGCCGACCGCCTGCCCGGCCTCCTTGCCCGCCTTGAGCAGGAGCACGGCCACCTCGTCGCCGGCCGCGACCGGCGGGCGCATGGCCAGCGAAAGGGCGTGCAGGTTGAGGACCCGGACCCCGGCGAGCGAGGCGGCCTTGGCCAGGTTGGTGTCCAGGGTGAGCAGCGCGGCCCCGCGGTCGAGGCAGATGCGGACCAGCTTGGCGTCGACCTCGTGGACGCCGGGGACGTCGAGGTCGAGCACCTCGAGGGCGACGCCGTCCTCGCGCTTGAGCGCCTCGAGCACCTCGAGCCCGCGGCGCCCGCGGCCGCGCCGCAGGTCGTCGCCGGCATCGGCGAGGCCCTGCAGCTCGGTCAGCACGGGCGTCGGGACGAGCACCGTGCCGTGCAGGAAGCCGGCGCGCACCACGTCCAGCACGCGCCCGTCGATCGCGACGGAGGTGTCGATGACCCGCGGCAGCGTCGAGGCGGGCCGGTCGCGGGGGGCCAGCCCGGCGCGCTCGCCGAACATCGCGAGCACGCCCTCGCGCTTGCTCATCGCGACCTGCGCCCCGAGGTAGCCCAGGACCACCACGACGAAGCCGAACAGCGGGAACGCCAGGTAGGCCTGCGGCAGGAAGAAGACCGGCCAGGCGACGCCGGCGCCGAGCAGCACACCGCCGACCAGGCCCAGCGCACCGGCGACGAGGGTGTCCGCGGAGACGTCGCGCAGCCGGGTGCGGGCGGTCTCGGCCGTGCTGGCGGTCTTGCGGCCGAGCACGCCGCCGAGCACGTAGCCGAACCCCGACCCGAGCACCAGCCCGACGGCGGTGCCGTTGAGCGCGCCCAGGACCGGCCGGTCGGCGTCGACCGAGCTGCCGATCTGGTAGCCGGCACCGGCGAAGAAGACGACCACGAGCAGCCGCAGGACCTCGAGCACGGCGTACGGCGTGCGCGGCTGACGGGTGCGCACCGGTGGCGAGGCGGCCGACGACCGGGCCGGGGACGACGACGGGCCCGGAACGAGGCCGCCCTGAGGTGTCTCGTCCGGACCCGGTGCCTCGTGGACCTGGCTCGTGCTCATGCGCGGTGCCTCGACAGGTCCGCCCCACGACCGGAGCGGAGCTCCGTCAGGAGGCGAGGACCTCGTCGAGGATGGCCTCGGCCTTGTCCTCGTTGGTGCCCTCCGCGAGCGCGAGCTCGCTGACGAGGATCTGACGGGCCTTGGAGAGCATGCGCTTCTCGCCGGCCGACAGGCCTCGCTCCTTGTCGCGGCGCCAGAGGTCGCGGACGACCTCGCCGACCTTGTTGATGTCGCCCGAGGCGAGCTTCTCCAGGTTGGCCTTGTAGCGGCGCGACCAGTTGGTCGGCTCCTCCACGGCCGGTGCCCGCAGGACCTCGAACACCTTGTCGAGACCGGCCTGGCCCACGACGTCGCGGACACCGACGATCTCGGCGTTGTCCGCAGGGACGCGGACGGTCAGGTCGCCCTGGGCGACCTTGAGGACCAGGTAGATGCGGTCCTCGCCCTTGATGGTGCGGGTCTCGATGGCCTCGATGAGCGCGGCCCCGTGGTGCGGGTAGACGACGGTCTCGCCGACTGCGAACGTCATGTGTGTGTAGCCCCTCTCGCCACGTCAAGAGTAACACGCGGCGACAGGGTTCTCGGGTGCATCGTCGCAGGTCAGAGGGCATGACGCCCCCTTGACAACGGTCGTTCCGGGTGCTCCGGAGGGCTCAGGCGGCGCGGCGCAGCAGCGCGGCGTACAGCGTCAGGCCCGGGCCGAAGGCCATCGCGACCACGGTGCCGCCCGGCTCGACGTGCACCCGCTCGAGCACCATGAGCACGGTCGCGCTCGAGCAGTTGCCGACGTCGCGCAGGGTGTCGTACGACGGCGCCAGCAGCTCCTCGGGGAGCCCGAGCACCTCGCCGACCACGTCGACGATCTTGCGACCGCCGGGGTGGACCGCCCAGCCGTCGACGTCCTGCACGGCGATCCCGTGACGTCCGAGCAGCTCCTCGACCACCGGGCGCGCGTGCGTGGCCAGGACGTCCGGCACCGACGGCGACAGGCCCATCTTGAAGCCGGTGTCGGTGACGTCCCAGGTCATGTGGTCGGCGGTGGAGACGTCGGTGCGCGCGACCACGTCGACCAGCTCCAGGCCCGGCCCCTGCCCCGGCTCGAGCACGACGGCCGAGGCGGCGTCGCTGAACAGCGCGTGCGCCACCATCTGCTCGAGGTCCTCGGGCGTCGGGCTCCCGCTGCGCGCCGTCTCGGTCGTCGGCTGCACGTGCAGGCTGGTCAGCTCGACGCACAGCATGACCGCCGGCCGCTGCCGCGCCACCACGAAGTCGGAGGTCGCGCCCAGGCCGGGAAGTGCGGCGTAGCAGCCCATGTGGCCGACGTGCAGGCGCTGGACGGAGTCCTGCATGCCCAGGTCGCGGGCCAGCAGGATGTCGAGCCCGGGCGTCACGTAGCCGGTGCAGCTGACGACGGTCAGCAGGCCGACGTCGGACGGGTCGAGGCCGGCGTCCGCGAGCGCGCCGGACACCGCCTCCTTGCCCAGCGGCATGGCCTCCTGCAGGAAGCGCTGCATGCGCGCGCCGGTGCCCCAGGTCGAGATGTCCTCCTGGGTCGGGTCGACGACGCCGCGGCGGGTGCTGATGCCGGAGTGCTGCCACACCTTGCGGGCCAGCCGTGCGCCGTTGTAGTGCTGCTCGAAGAAGCCGTCCCAGAGCGCCTGCTGGTCCATCGGGGCGGGCAGCGCCGACGCGGCGCCGGTGAGCCGAGAGGTCATGCCGTCTCCTTGGTCCCGTGCGCCTGGAACAGACCGGCCGTCGACCGGGTGGTGATCATGCGCACGGCGGGCTTCCTGCCCGCGAGCCACGCGAGGTAGTCGAGCACGCTGGGCCGCAGTCCGGACAGCTCGAGCCGGACGCCGCAGCGCGCCGCGCCCTCGACCAGCGCGCGGCGGTCGACGAACAGCGCCGGGTCGTGCAGCCGCTTGGGCGGTCCGGCCGGCATGCGCTCCCCGACGGTCACCGCGGAGAACCGGCCCCAGGCGGTGGCGGCAATCGTGTCGAGCACGAGCGTGCCGCCGGGACGGAGCACCCGGCAGGCCTCGGTGAGCAGGTCGAGCGGCTCGCCGACGTGCTCGAGCACCTCGCCGGCGACGACGACGTCGGCGACCTCGTCGCGGAACGGCAGGTGCAGGACGTCGCCGCGGACGGGCACGACGCCGTGCTCGCGGGCCACCGGCAGCGCCGTGGGCGACAGGTCGAGCCCGACGTGGCGGTGGCCCTTGCCGGCGATGTGCGGCGCGAGCAGGCCCCCGCCGCAGGCCAGGTCGAGCAGCAGGCTGCCCTGCCGGACGGCCGGGGGGACGAGCCGCGACCGGGCCTCGGCGATCCAGTGCAGCATCGCGAACCCGCCGCGCGGCTCCCACCACTGGTCGCGCAGGTCGTCGTACTGCCCGGGGTCGTTCAGGGGGCGCACGGGGTGGGTCACCTGGCCATCCTCCAGGTCGCGACGGGACACTGCTCGGCGTGCGCTCCTCCGTCGGCTCCCCCGTCGTCGCCCTCGTGCGGGCGTCCCACCCGGAGCCGACCGCGGCGGTGACCGGGATCGCGACGGCGCTGGCCGTCTCGGCGGGGCTCGGCGCCCGCTCGCTCGTGGTCCTGCTCGCATTCCTGACCGGCCAGCTGTCGGTGGGCTGGAGCAACGACTGGATCGACGCCGCCCGCGACCGCGGCAGCGCCCGGGCCGACAAGCCGGTGGCCCGCGGCGAGCTGCCGCAGACCGCCGTCCGCACCGCCGCGCTGGTCGCCGTCGGGCTGTGCGTCCCGCTGTCGCTGGCGATGGGCCCGGCCCCCGGACTGCTCCACCTCGCCGCGGTGGCGGCCGCGTGGGCCTACAACGCCCGGCTCAAGGCCACCGCGCTGTCGTGGCTGCCGTACGCCCTGGCCTTCGGCGCCGTCCCGTCGATCGTCACGCTCGGCCGGGACGCCGTGGCGCCCTGGTGGGCGACGGCGGCCGGCGCGCTGCTCGGCGTCGGGGCCCACCTGTGCAACGTCCTGCCCGACCTCGAGCAGGACCTCGCGCAGGGCATCCGCGGACTGCCGCACCGGCTCGGTCCGGCGCGGTCGGCGGCGGGCGCCGCCGTCCTGCTGCTGGCCGCGGCCGGGCTGCTGGCCGTCGGGCCCGGTCGCCCGGGGGTGGTGCCGGCGCTGGCGGTCGGCACCAGCGCGGTGGTCGTCGGCGTCGGGCTGCTGCGG
>JAOPVV010000081.1 GCA_025966005.1 Frankiales bacterium | reverse complement strand
GATCATCGCCAACGTCCGCACCGAGGAGCTGCTGGCCCAGTCCCAGCGCCTCGCCCAGGAGCTGCAGGTGCAGTCGGTCGAGCTGCAGCGCACCAACGCCGAGCTGGAGGACAAGGCCCGCCTGCTCACCGAGCAGTCCAGCGACCTCGAGATCAAGAACCGCGAGATCGAGATGGCCCGCCTGGGCCTCGAGGAGAAGGCCGAGCAGCTCGCGCTGTCCTCGCAGTACAAGTCGGAGTTCCTGGCCAACATGAGCCACGAGCTGCGCACCCCGCTGAACAGCCTGCTCATCCTGGCCAAGCTGCTCGCCGACAACCCGCAGGACAACCTCACCGACAAGCAGATCGAGTTCGCCCGCACCATCCACAACGCCGGCTCCGACCTGCTGTCGCTGATCAACGACATCCTCGACCTGTCCAAGGTCGAGGCAGGGAAGATGGACGTCCGCCCCGCGCCGGTCGTGCTCGCTGAGGTGTGCGAGTACGTCGGCAGCAACTTCGGTCCGCTGGCCGAGCAGCAGGGCCTCGAGCTCGTCGTCGAGCTCGGACCCGACCTGCCCGAGTCGGTCGTCACCGACGAGCAGCGCCTGCAGCAGGTGCTCAAGAACCTGCTGTCCAACGCGCTGAAGTTCACCGAGGCCGGCAGCGTCCGGCTGTCGGTGCACCGGCCGCCGGCCGACGTGCTGTTCGCGACCCCGACCCTCAACGAGGCGGAGGCCGTGGTGGCCTTCAGCGTCACCGACACCGGCATCGGGGTGCCGTCGGAGAAGCTCAAGCTCATCTTCGAGGCGTTCCAGCAGGCCGACGGCACGACCAGCCGGCGGTACGGCGGCACCGGCCTGGGGCTGTCCATCTCGCGCGAGATCGCCCGCCTGCTGGGCGGAGCCATCGCCGTGACCAGCGAGAGCGGGCAGGGCAGCACCTTCACGCTGTTCGTCCCGGCGACCTACCCGTACGCCCTCGACCCGCTCGGCGACGGCACCGTGCCGGCGCTCGGCGACGGGACCGAGGACGACCTCCCCCAGACGCCCATGCTGACGCCGGCGCCGCTGGTCCCGCTCCAGGCGGCTCCGGTCTCGCCGGGCTCGGACCCCCTGCACGGTGCGACCGTGCTCGTCGTCGACGACGACGTCCGCAACGTCTTTGCCCTGACCAGCGCCCTCGAGTTGCACGGCATGCAGGTGCTCTACGCCGACAACGGCGGCGACGGCATCGCGCTGCTCGGCCAGCGCCCGGACGTCGACCTGGTCCTGATGGACGTCATGATGCCGGGCATGGACGGCAACGAGGCGACCGAGCGGATCCGCCGCATGCCCGACTACGCCGACCTGCCGATCGTCTTCCTCACCGCCAAGGCGATGCCGGGCGACCGCGACCGCAGCCTCGCGGCGGGCGCGTCGGAGTACGTCACCAAGCCGGTCGACCTCGACCGGCTGCTGGGCGTCATGCGCTCCTGGCTCGCCACGCGAGCGGCGGGGAGCTCCTGATGCGCCGCGCCGCGAAGATCCTCATGGTCGACGACCGGCCCGAGAACCTGCTGGCCCTCGAGGCGATCCTGCAGGGGCTCGGTCACGAGCTGATCAAGGCGACGTCGGGGGAGGAGGCGCTCAAGTGCCTGCTCACCGACGACGTCGCGGTGATCCTGCTGGACGTGCAGATGCCGGGCATGGACGGCTTCGAGACGGCCGCCCACGTGAAGCGCCGCGAGAAGACCCGGGACATCCCGATCCTGTTCCTCACCGCGATCGACGGCGAGGCGCACCAGGCCTTCCGCGGCTACGCCGCCGGCGCCGTCGACTACCTCGCCAAGCCGTTCGACCCGTGGGTGCTCAAGGCCAAGGTCGGCGTCTTCGTCGAGCTGCACGAACGGCGCAGCGAGCTCGCCGCGCAGGCCGACGAGCTGCGCCGGCAGCTGGGCCGCTACGACTCGGCCGGGCTGGGGGAGCTGAGCACCGCCGCGTGCGAGGCGGTGGCCCGCGCCCGCGAGCTCGTCGACCGCTCCGACCCGCTGCTCGACGAGGCGCTCGAGCAGGCGGCAGCCGCGGCAGCCGCCCTGCGCGCCGCGCTCCCGGTGGAGACCAGCGTCGCGGTCGCCCGGTGACCGCTGCCGTCACCACGCTGCCCGCGCAGGACCGCTCACCGGCGGCTGCCCGGCGCATCGTGCACCGGGCACTGAGCGACGCCGGCCTCGAGGTCATGCTCGACGACGCGCTGCTGCTGGTCACCGAGCTGGTCACGAACTCGGTCGTGCACGCCGGCACCGACGTCGAGCTCCATGTCGACATCGGCGCCGGGTGCGCCCGCATCGAGGTCGTCGACCACGGCGCCGGGGCGCTGCCCGTGCTGCGCGGCGACCCGGACGCCACCCGGGAGGGGGGCCGCGGGATCTTCCTGCTCGACGCCCTCGCGCAGGAGTGGGGCACGCGGCACTTCGCCGGCGGCAAGTCGGTCTGGTTCCAGCTCGGGGTGACCGACCGCACCGTGCCCCGGCCGGTGCCGCTGCGAGCCGCGCAGGCCAGCTCCGACCCGAGCCCGCCGGTCGTGTCGTGGCTGCTCGGGCTCCCGGCCGACCTCGAGGAGCGGCTCAGCTCCGCGCAGCTGCTCGGCGAGCTGCTGCACCGGCTGTGCGGCGCGATGGGGCTGCGCGACGGCTGGCTGATGGCCGAGACGGTCGGCGACTCCGAGACCTGGACCGTCGTCGCGTCGCACGACCCGTCCAGCCTGCGTCCCGGCTCCGACAGCGTCCGGCGGGTGGCCCGTGGGGGCGCCGACCAGGTGCTCCCGGCCGGCGGCGGGCTGCTGGTGCTGCCGCTGCGCCGGCGCACCGGGGTGTTCGGCGCGCTGGTCGTCGGCGACGCCGACCACCTCGACGAGACGTCGGTGGCGCTGGCCCGCCTGGTGGGCGACCGGATGGGCGTGGTGCTGCGCGACGACCGCGCCCACAGCGCCCAGCTGCGCGACCGCGGCTCGCTGGCGCTGCTCGCCGAGGCCAGCGAGCTGTTCGCGGGCACCCTCGACGTCACCCTGGCCGTCACCCTCGCGGCGCAGCTGGTGGTCCCGCGCTTCGCCAGCTGGGCCGGCGTCTACACCGCCGACGACCACGGCGTGCGCCTGGCCGCGACCTCGCACGAGCAGGAGTCCGGGTCGACGCTGCTGCGCGAGGTGCTCGAGTCGCCGATGGCGGTCGAGATGGCCGAGCGCCTGGTCCGCGAGCTCGGCGAGCAGCCGTCGCTCGTCCCCGCCCACGAGCTGCCGATCGGCCTCGAGGGCGAGGTGCTGGCCGTCCCCCTGGTGGCCCGGCGACGCCTGCTCGGCGTCCTGCTCGCCGGCCGCACCCCCGGCTCGGGCTACGCGCGCGACGACGCCGGCCTGCTGCTCGACCTCGCCCGGCGCGCGGCGCTGTCGGTCGACAACGCCCGGCTGTACGGCGAGCGCACCGCCATCGCCCAGGCGCTGCAGGCCTCGCTCCTCCCGCCCGTGCTGCCGGTGGTCGAGCGGGTCGAGTTCGGGGCGCGGTACGCCGCGGCCGGTGAGGGCAACGAGGTCGGGGGCGACTTCTACGACGTGTTCGGCGTGCCCGGCGACGCCTGGGCCGTCGCGATCGGCGACGTCTGCGGCAAGGGCGCCGAGGCCGCGGCGATCACCGGCCTGGCCCGCAACGTCCTGCGCCTGCTCGGTCGCGAGGGCACGCCCCCGCCCGCGGTGCTGCGCCGGCTCAACGCCGCGATCCTCGACCTCGGCGACCGCGGGCGCTTCTGCACCGCTGCGATGGCGACCCTGACGCCGACGGCCGACGGGCTGCAGGTGCGGCTGTCCGCCGCGGGGCATCCGCCGCCCGTGCTCGTCACGGCCCAGGGGGCGGCGTCGTTCGTCGGCACCCCGGGCAGCCTGCTCGGCGTGTTCGAGGAGGTCAGCGTCCCGGACGACGAGCTGCTGCTCTCGCCCGGCGACGCCCTCGTCTTCTACACCGACGGGGTCACCGAGCGTCGCAGCGGTGACCGCATGTTCGGCGACGAGAGCCTGCTGGCCGCCTGCACCGCGGCCGCCGGCCTGGGCGCCGACTCCTTCGCCGGGCAGGTGGAGCAGGCGGTGCGCGACTTCGGCGACCAGGCCTCGCGCGACGACCTGGCGGTCCTGGTGGTCCGGGCGACCCGCTAGACGAGCCCGTCCAGCGGCCACCAGGTCGGCGCCCGTCCCTCCGCCGTGGCCAGCAGCAGCACGGCGATCAGCGTCAGCGCCAGGACGAGGGCGACCCCGCTGGCCGCCCCCGGCGTCAGCGTCAGCACCGTCCGGCGCAGCAGCAGCCGCGAGCGGCGGTGCACCCGGCGGCTCAGCCCCACGACGAGCGCGACGACGGTCGCGGTGGCGACGGTCAGCTCGTCGCGCTCGAGACCGGTAACCACCGGGTCGAGCAGGTAGACCGCGCCTGCCGGGACCGCTGCCACCAGCAGCATCAGCGGCAGCGCCGTGAGGGTGTCGCCGAGCGCCAGCAGCAGGTGCCAGGGAGCGCCCAGGGTGGCGACGACCGGGTCGCGCCGCCGGTCGCCGCGCCGGTCCCGGCGGTCGCGCAGCCGCTCGCCGCAGCGGCCGACGGTGCGCAGCACGACCAGCAGCAGCACGGCGATGACGACCCCGACGACCGGGGCCACGAGCGTGCCGGCCGCGAGCGCCGCGAGCGCCGCGGTCGCGGTCACAGCCGTCTGAAGCGCCCGGACCGGGTGGGTGCGCGCGGGCAACGGCGCGAGCGCCCCGGTGTCGTCGTCATCGGGCAGCAGGTCGTCATACGGCCGGTCGCCGTCGTCGACGCCGTCGCCGTACGGCTGCGCCGCGAGGGCCCGCTCGTCCCACGGCGCCTGCTGGTCCCACGGCGCCTGCTCGTT
>JAOPVV010000069.1 GCA_025966005.1 Frankiales bacterium | reverse complement strand
CGCCGAACGGCCGGAGCTGGCCCTTCGGGTCGAGCCGGACGCGCTCGGCGGCCAGCGCACCGAGCTCCTCGAGGCGCGCCCGCACGCCGGTCCAGACGACGTCGGGCTCCAGGCCCAGCGCGTCGAGGACCGTCGAGGGCAGCAGCACGACGCGGTCGGGGTCGCCGGGGTCGAGCCCGACGGCGCCGAGGCCGAGGTCGAGCGCGTCGCCGAGCACCCGCTCACGGACCCAGTCCAGCCCGGGGTGCAGGACGTGCTCGACCGGCAGCCCGACCGGGCGCAGCATCAGCTCGACCCGGTCCCGGCCGACGTCGGCGGCCCAGCGCCGGGCGAGCAGCCAGTCGGTGAGCCGCGTGCGTCCGGCGGCGCTCTCGGGGTCGTGGCCGGCCAGCGCCCGGCGGCACTCGCCCCACGACACCCACACGCTGGGGGAGCCGGTCAGCGTGATCCCCAGCGCGGCCGGCTCGACGTCGACGTCGTGGAGCACGGAGACCGCGAGGCAGCCTCGGCGCAGCTGCAGCAGGGACGGGACTTCCACGACGACACGCTACCCAGCAGGGCACCGCCGCAGGCGGGGCCAGACGGGTGACCCGGCGGCTCGCAGGTGGCTTCACGCGGTCCTCACGGGAGCCGTCGTAGGGTCCGGCCGTGAGGGTGCTGGTGGTGGAGGACGAGGTGCCGCTGGCGGACGCGATCGCGCGCGGCCTGCGGCGCGAGGGCATGGCCGTCGACACGGCCTACGACGGCGACACCGGCCTGGAGAAGGCGATGGTGACCCGGTACGACGTGCTGGTGCTCGACCGCGACCTGCCCGGCCGCTCCGGTGACGACGTCTGCCGCCGGATCGCCGGGGAGGGCTCGCTGACGCGGGTGCTCATGCTCACCGCCGCCGGCACGCTCGAGGACCGGGTCGCCGGGCTCGAGCTGGGCGCCGACGACTACCTGGGCAAGCCGTTCGCCTTCACCGAGCTGGTCGCGCGGGTGCGCGCGCTCGGGCGGCGGGCGACCCCCGCGGCCCCGCCCGTCCTGCACGGCCCCGGCGGCCTGGTCGTCGACCCGGCCCGGCGCACGGCGACCCGGCAGGGCACCGACCTGGGGCTGACCAACAAGGAGCTCGGCGTCCTGGAGGTGCTGGTGCAGGCCGACGGCGCCGTGGTGTCCAGCGAGGAGCTGCTGGAGCGGGTGTGGGACGAGTTCGCCGACCCGTTCACGACCACCGTCCGGGTGACGGTCATGACGCTGCGCAAGAAGCTCGGTGAGCCCCGGGTCGTGCACACCGTCGTCGGCCGCGGCTACCGCCTCGCCGATGACTGACCCGGTGGCCGCGACGCGCCGTCACCCGTCCTCCCGGACGACCCTGCGGTGGCGCCTCACGCTGGTCTACGGCGCCGTCGCCGTCACCGTCGGGCTGCTGCTGCTCGTCCTGTCGCTGGTGCTGGTCGACCGGGCGCTGTCGGTCGACTTCGCCAACAGCCGCGGGGTCGGCGTGCGGCTGCCGAGCGGCGAGACGCTGACCTTCGGCGCGTTCCAGGAGTCGCTGCGCGACGAGGCGATGAGCCGGGTCCTGCGCCAGGGACTGCTCGCCCTGCTGGTGCTCGGCGCTCTCGGCGTCGGGCTGTCCTACTACCTGGCCGGCCGGGTTTTGCAGCCGCTGAAGGACATCACCAGCGCCGCCCAGCGGCTGTCGGCGGAGCGGCTCGACGCCCGCATCGCGCTGGCCGGACCCGAGGACGAGCTCAAGGAGCTCGCGGACGTGTTCGACGCCATGCTCGGCCGGCTCGAGGCCTCCTTCGAGGCGCAGCGCCGGTTCGTCGCCGACGCCAGCCACGAGCTGCGCACACCGCTGGCGGTTATGCGCACCGAGGTCGACGTCGCCCTGGCCGACCCCGACGCCAGCACCGAGGACCTGCGGGCCGCCGCGGGGGTCGTCCGCGAGGCCACCATGCGCGCCGACCGGCTCGTCGACAGCCTGCTGCTGCTGGCCCGCAGCGACCGGCTCGAGGTCGACGGGCTGCCGCTGCGCGAGCGGGTCGAGCTCCCCGCGGTGGCGGCGCAGGCCCTGGCCGCCGTCACCGCCGAGGCCGAGGCCAAGGGGCTGCGGGTCGCGACGTCGTTCGGCCCGGCCGGGGTGCTCGGCGACAGCGGGCTGCTCGAGCGGCTCGCCGGCAACCTGGTCGAGAACGCCGTCCGGCACAACGTCGACGGCGGCTGGCTGCGGGTCGACACCGGCACCGTCGAGGGCCGGGCCCGGCTCGAGGTCAGCAGCTCGGGCCCCGTCGTGCCGAGCGAGCAGGTGGCGGGGCTGTTCGAGCCCTTCCGACGGCACGGCACCGCGCGCACGTCCCGCCGCGGAGCCGGGCTGGGCCTGGCGATCGTGCAGGCCGTGGCCGCGGCGCACGGCGGCACCGCGGTCGCCACCGCGCGTCCGGAGGGCGGCCTGATCGTCACGGTGGACCTCCCGCGCAGCCCCTGACTTCCGTTCGGGCCACCCTCGGGTAGCCCGTTCGGACCCCCTGCCCCCGAACGCCTGACGGCGGCCACGGCAGTGCGCACGATGGCGCCCTGCCGTCGGGAGGAGTGGTCATGGGCACAGGCGTCATCGGGACGAGCGCGGTGGTCGACGTGCTGCTCGTGGTCGTCGGCCTGGCGCTGGGCACCGTGGTGCTGCTCGGCCTGTGGCTGGCCCGCGCGCGGGCTCCCGTCCGTCCCTGCCTGCCTGCCGACGACCAGCCGCCGGCCGGTCTCGGACGCCTCGTCCCGGTCGGCCGCCAGGTCGACGCGGACGTCCGCGCCGGGCTGCACGCGCTCGACCTGTGGCTGCGCACTGCGAGGGTGCGCCCCTGAACCAGTGGACGGCCGCGTCCCGAGGGGGGTCGCGGCCGTCCACTGCCAGACCCGGCCCCGGCCCGCACTCTCGAGGGGGGAGTGCGGACCGGGGCTCCGGCCGGGGACGTCAGGGTCGGTCGCCGCGGGCGGTGACCTCGGCCACCTCGAGCACGCGGCG
>JAOPVV010000273.1 GCA_025966005.1 Frankiales bacterium | reverse complement strand
CGAGCGGCACCAACGGGCTGCGCGGGTAGGGCCACGCGTCGAGGTCCATCAGCGTGTGCTTGCGGACCCGGTCCGGCACCCCGGACCGGTTGGGGGCCACTGCGACCAGGAACCCGTCGTCGCCGTAGGAGACGTCGTAGAACTTCGGCACGTAGACCCCGCCGCTGGCCGCGAGGCGCATCAGCACGCCGTCACGGCCGCCGGGCCGGCCTTCGGCCTTCCACTCCCGGATGAGCTCGGTGACGGCCAGCACGATCTCCTCGCCGTCGCCGAGGACGACCGCATCGAGGAAGTCGGCCACGGGCTCGGGGTTGAACGCAGCGTGTCCCCCGGCCAGCACGATGGGGTCCTCGTCGGTCCGGTCCACCGCGTGCAGGGGGATCCCGGCGAGATCGAGGGCCGTGAGCATGTTGGTGTAGCCGAGCTCGGTGGAGAACGAGAGCCCGAAGACGTCGAAGCCGCGCACCGGGCGGTGGCCGTCGACGGTGAACTGCGGGATGCCCTGCTCGCGCATCTTCGTGGCCAGGTCGGGCCAGATCGCGTACGCCCGCTCGGCCAGCACGCCGGGCTGCTCGTTGAGCACCTCGTACAGGATCATGACGCCCTGGTTCGGCAGCCCGACCTCGTAGGCGTCCGGGTACATCAGCGCCCACCGGACGTCGCACGCGTCCCAGTCCTTGACCTGGCTGTTGAGCTCGCCGCCGACGTACTGGATCGGCTTGCTCACCGTCGGCAGCAGCGGCTCGAGGCGCGAGAACAGGCTCTCCACAGGCATGGGCTCCAGGCTACGTGCGCCGTCCACCCGAGCCGCGATCTTGTGAGGGTGCCACTGCAGCGACGCCACGCCGCCTTCGGTCGATGCGGTCGCACGGGCGGATGATCGTCCGTCCACATCCTGTCGAACGACCGGCCTGCAGCACCCTCGACGGTGTCCGATGCGCCGGTGCGCGCCCTCGGGGAGTCGACGTCCCGGATCTGGTCGCGCAGCCAGGCGCTCCAGGTCATGACTCCGGCGCAGGTCGCGACGCAGCTGCGCCGGAGGGCCTGGCAGCAGCCGTGGCCAGGCGTCTACGCCGACGCCGGCGTCGACCTGGACCCCACGCAGCGGGCCGTGGCTGCGGTCCTCGCCAGCGGCGGCGCCGGGCAGCCGGCGCCGCTGCGGCCTGGAGGACGGGCAGGGCTGCGAGCGATCGCGTGCGGCAGGACGGCCGCCCGCGTCCACGGCTTCCTGCTGATCGACGACGACGACCCGGCGACCGGGGCTCGTGAGGCGTCGCTGGACGAGGTGGCCGTCCGGACCAGCCGGCGCGATCTGGTGGTCGCCCCGGACGGAGCGACCCGCTCCCTGTGTCGGCGCCGACTGCTCCTCGGCGCCGGCGACGTCCGGCTCGTCCCCGGCGGGCTCCACGTCACGTCCCGCCTGCGCACGATCGCCGACTGCGCCGCTGCGCTCTCGCGCGAGGCGCTCGTGTGCCTGCTCGACGACGCGCTCCACCGCGGGCTGGTGAGGAGGGAGGGGCTCGCCGAGCTGGTCCGGGCGAGAGCGTGGTGCGTCGGGGCGGTGGCCCTGCGGGAGGCGGTCGCGGCCGCGGACGCTCGCGCTGAGTCCCCGGCTGAGACGCTGACCCGCCTGCTGCTGCTGCCGGTGCTCCCCGCGCTGGTGCCGCAGGTGCGTGTGCACGACGACCGCCGGGTCGTCGCCCGCCTCGACCTCGGCGACGAGGAGCTCCGCCTCGGCATCGAGGCGGACGGCAGGGTCGGCCACGCCGGTGAGCAGATGGTGGCGAAGGACCGTCGCCGGGACCGCACGACCGAACGGCTGGGCTGGCGGACCGAGCGCTTCACCTGGTTCGACCTGCGTCGGCGGCAGGACGAGGTCGTCACGGTGGCTCTGGCCGCCGCCGCGTCACAGCGCGCGCGGGTCGGCTCCCCTGAGTGATGGTGCGCGTGATCGTCCAACCGTGCGCCTGCGTCGACAGCAGCCGGCGTGGCGTCGACGCGATGGCACGGGCACGACATCACCGACGGCGGCTACTCGCGCGAGCGGACGTGGACGTTCTGCAGCAGGCCGACGGCGCACAGGTTGGCGAACATGGCCGAGCCGCCGTACGACACGAACGGCAGAGGCAGCCCGGTAACCGGCATGATCCCGAGGGTCATCCCGATGTTGACAAAGCCCTGGAAGGCGAACCAGGCGACCACCCCGGCGGCGAGCAGGCGTCCGAACAGGTCGGTGGCGCGCGCGGCGATCCGCAGGCCGCGCCACAGCACCACGCCCAGCAGCCCGATCAGCGCGGACGCCCCGACCAGGCCGAGCTCCTCCCCCGCGACCGTGAACACGAAGTCGGTCTGCTGCTCGGGGATGAACCGGCCGTTGGTCTGCGTCCCCTGGAACAGCCCCTTGCCGGTGAGACCGCCCGAGCCGATGGCGATCCGGGCCTGGTTGGTGTTGTAGCCGACTCCGCGCGGGTCGAGGGTCGGGTCAGCGAAGGCGGCGAACCGGTCGAGCTGGTAGGCGTCGAGCACGCCCAGCTGGACGGCCCCCGCGCACACGACGGCCCCGGCCACGAGCAGCCCGCCGATCCACGCGGCCGATGCGCCGGAGATCGCCAGCACGCCCAGGACGATGAACACCAGGACGAGCACCGTGCCCAGGTCGGGCTGCAGCAGCACCAGCGCGACCGGGACCGCTGCCAGCGCCAGCACCAGCAGCACGTCGCGGGCCGGCGGCGGGCCGTCGCGGCTCTCCGCGAGGAGCATCGCCATGCCGACGACCAGGGCCACCTTCGCGAACTCCGACGGCTGCACCTGGAACCCGCCGCCGAGCACGATCCAGGAGTGCGCGCCGTTGATGGTCGACCCCAGCGGCGACAGGACGGCGACGAGGCCGGCGCACGAGCCGAGGTAGACCAGCGGGGCGTACGCCTGCAGCGACCGGTAGTCGACGAGCGTCACGACTGCCGCGATGACCAGTCCGATCACCGCGTTGATCAGGTGCCGCTTGAAGAACGCCTGCGGGTCGAGGCCGGCGTCGAGCTGGCGCTGCCGCGTGGCCGACCACACGAGCACCGAGCCGAGCCCCACCAGACCGAGCACGGCCAGCGCGAGCAGCAGGTCCAGTCGTCCGAGCGTCGAGTCGCGCCGCGGCTCGCGCAGCGGTGCCGAACGGACGGCCGCGCCGTAGCCGCTCACGAGGCGGCACCAGGCACGGCGGCTCCGGTCACGACCGGCCTGGTCGCGACTGCGGTCACCGCGCCTCGCTGCCTCACGGCGCCACCGGCTTCGGCAGCGCGTCCGGCAGCCGGCCCGAGGGCAGCACGCCGTCCGGCCCGAAGATCCCGTCGTAGACCTCGCGGACCATCGGCGCCGCGACGGTGCCGCCGGTGCCGCCCTGCGACACCATGCCGACCACGACCAGGGTCGGGTCGACGACCGGCGCGAAGGACGCGAACCACGAGGTGTCCTGCTTGCCCGCGACCTCGCCCGTGCCGGTCTTGCCGGCGACCGCGACGGGGAAGCCGGCGAACGAGCCGCGGGCGGTGCCCTCGGTGGTCACGCCGTGGAGCGCATCGCGCAGGAACGCCAGGTTCTCCGCCGACACCGGGACCCGCCCGCGCAGGGCCGGGCGGACCTCCCGGACACGGGTGCCGTCCGCCGACAGCAGCGCCCGCCCGACGTGCGGGACGAGGAGCTTGCCGCCGTTGGCGATGGCGCCGTAGACGGTGGCGAGCTGGAGCGGGGTGACGAGGGTGTCGCCCTGACCGATGGCGAAGTTGGCGGCGTCGCCCCCGCGGAAGCGGTTGCCGTCGTCGCAGAACTCCTGGTCGGCCCGGCGCCGCTCGGGGGGCAGGGCCGGGTTCTGCGCGCCCTTGCAGTACTCGCCCTTGAGCCGCTCCCACCGCTCCTGCAGGAACGCGCGGTCGGCGATCGTGCCGCTCCGCTCCGCCGGCAGGTCGACGCCGGTGCGCGTGCCCAGGCCGAACGCCTGCGCCATCCGCACCATCGGGTCCTTCGGCGTCCGGACGGGGTCGTTCCCGCCGTCGCGCAGCCACTGCTGGTAGGC
>JAOPVV010000270.1 GCA_025966005.1 Frankiales bacterium | reverse complement strand
ACTCCCCCGTCCCGCCCTGGCCGGTGTCGGAGGACGTCGAGCCGCCGCGCAACCGCCGCCTGCCGGGCAGCCGGCCGGAGCGGTCCGGCGACGACCCGGCCGGGCCCCGCCGCCGCGGTGACGACCGCCGCGACAACGACGAGCAGACCCTGCCGGGGTGGGTGGAGCCGGAGGCCCTGGACGACGACGGCCACTACGTCCCGCCGCCCCCCCCGCCGGTGCCCCGCCTGGCGCCCCGCAAGCTGGGCGCGGTCGCCGCGATCGTCGCCGGGCTCGTGCTGCTGTTCGTCCCGTCCGTGCTCGACGCCTTCCAGCTCTCCCGGGGCGGGGTGTCGGGCTTCGGCCTGCTGCTGCTGCTGGGGGGCGCGGCGTCGCTGGTGGTCCTGATGCGCGATGCTCCCCCTCACGACAGCGGCCCCGACGACGGGGCGGTCGTCTAGACCGGACGGAGCCAGCAGTGAGCGTCAGCGAGGTCCTCGAGACCCGAGGCCATCTCATGGACACCGGGGTCCTCGCCCGCGTCCTCGACGACGTGCTGGCGTACGGCGGCGACTACCGGATCGACCGGCTCGACGTCGGCCGCGCGCACGAGGACGAGTCGTACGCCCGCATCGTCGTGACGTCCGCGGACGACGACGCGCTGGCCCGGCTGCTCATGCGCCTGCAGGCCCACGGCGTCAACCAGGTCACCCCCGGCGAGGCGGTGCTGCGCACCGTCGAGCGCGACGGCGTGTTCCCCGACGACTTCTACTCCACGACCAACCTCGAGACCGTGGTGCGGATCGGCGCGGCCTGGGTGCCCGTCGAGCAGCCCGAGATGGACTGCGGCCTGCTCGTGCTCGACGGTCGCATCCGGACGATCCCGGTCTCCGACGTCAGGGCCGGCGACACCGTGGTGTGCGGCGCGGGCGGCGTGAAGGTGGTCCTGCCTCAGCGCGAGCACAGCAAGGACGGCGACAGCTTCGAGTTCATGAGCTCGTCGGTTTCGAGCGAGAAGCCCCAGTCGCTGCTGCTGCGCCAGATCGCCCAGCAGATGCGCGAGGTCAAGGCCGACGGCGGCAAGGTGCTGTGGGTCGGCGGTCCGGCGGTCGTCCACACCGGCGCCGCGCCCGCGATGGTCGCGCTGGTGGAGGCGGGCTACGTCGACGTGCTGTTCGCCGGCAACGCGCTGGCCACCCACGACATCGAGGCCTCGCTCTACGGCACGTCGCTGGGCGTCGACCTGGCGATGGGCAAGGGCGTGGAGCACGGCCACGAGCACCACATCCGGGCGATCAACCAGATGCGCAAGGCCGGTTCGATCGCGGCCGCCGTCGAGCAGGGCGTGCTCACCAGCGGCGTCATGCACGCGATGGTCACCCACCAGAAGCGCTTCGTCCTGGTCGGTTCCGTGCGCGACGACGGACCGCTGCCCGACGTCCACACCGACGTCATCGTCGGTCAGCGGGCGATGCGGGCCGAGCTCCCTGGCGTCGGGTTCGCGATCATGGTGGCGACGATGCTGCACTCGATCGCGACCGGCAACATCCTGCCCGCGTCGATCCCGCTGGTCTGCGTCGACATCAACCCGGCGACCGTCACCAAGCTCGCCGACCGCGGCTCGGCGCAGGCCGTCGGCATCGTCACCGACATCGGCCTTTTCCTCGAGGGTCTCGCGCGCGAGCTCGTCCCGGGGTTCACCGTCGGCTGAGCCTGGTCGCGCCCCTGGACGACGCAGGCCGGCGGGACCAGCCTGCCCGGCATGGACGAGCGCTGGCACCTGCGCAGGCACCTCTACGAGCAGCTGGCGCGGACGTGCCTCGGGC
This sequence comes from Frankiales bacterium, assembly GCA_025966005.1. Taxonomy (GTDB): domain Bacteria; phylum Actinomycetota; class Actinomycetes; order Mycobacteriales; family SCTD01; genus SCTD01. Next base: position 12,468 of record JAOPVV010000270.1, on the reverse strand, counting down.
GCCGCGCCCTGCGCCGGCAGATCGCGCTGGTGACGGCGACCGGCTCGCCGGGCGGACCGGACGACGGCAGCGCCGGGGTGCGCGAGCCGCGCCGTCCGCACCCTGCGTCGAGTCCCGCGGCGGCTCGCCGGGACTGAGGCTGGTCGTGTCGCTTATCGGGTAGACAGCCACTTTCGCCGCGACCGCGCAGGCGGGCCCGTCTCACCGAGGGAGCCACGTTGAGCAGGACCGCCCACGTCGCCGACCGCCACGACCTGATCCGCGTCCGGGGCGCGCGCGTGAACAACCTCAAGGACGTCAGCATCGAGCTGCCCAAGCGGCGGCTGACGGTCTTCACCGGCGTCTCCGGCTCCGGCAAGAGCTCGCTGGTGTTCGGCACGATCGCCGCCGAGTCGCAGCGGATGATCAACGAGACCTACAGCGCGTTCGTGCAGGGCTTCATGCCGACGCTGGCGCGCCCCGACGTGGACGTGCTCGACGGCCTGACCACCGCGATCATCGTCGACCAGCAACGGATGGGGTCCGACCCGCGCTCCACGGTCGGCACCGCCACCGACGCGAACGCCGTCCTGCGCATCCTGTTCAGCCGGCTCGGGGAGCCGCACATCGGCTCGCCCAGCGCGTACGCCTTTCACGTCCCCTCGGTCCGGGCGAGCGGCGCGATCACCGTCGAGCGCGGCGAGGGCAGGACGCAGACCAAGAAGGCGACGTTCAACCGCCTCGGCGGCATGTGCTCGCGCTGCGAGGGCCGCGGCGCCGTGACCGACTTCGACCTGACGGCGCTGTACGACGCCAGCAAGTCGCTCAACCAGGGCGCGATCACGATCCCCGGCTACAGCATGGAGGGCTGGTACGGCCGGATCTTCCGCGGCTGCGGCTGGTTCGACCCGGACAAGCCGCTCGGCCGCTACACGAACAAGGAGCTGCAGGACCTGCTCCACAAGGAGCCGACCAAGATCAAGGTCGAGGGCATCAACCTCACGTACGTGGGCCTGATCCCGCAGATCCAGAAGTCGTTCCTGGCCAAGGACGTCGACGCGATGCAGCCGCACGCGCGCGCCTTCGTGGAGCGGGCGGTCACCTTCGCCACCTGCCCCGACTGCGACGGCACCCGGCTGAGCGCGGAGGCCCGGTCGTCCACGATCGACGGGATCAGCATCGCGGACGCCTGCGCGATGCAGATCAGCGACCTCGCCGCGTGGGTGCACGGCCTCGACGAGCGGTCGGTAGCGCCGCTGCTCGAGGCGCTGCGCGAGACCCTGGACTCCTTCTCCGAGATCGGGCTCGGCTACCTCTCGCTCGACCGCCCGACCGGCACGCTGTCCGGCGGCGAGGCGCAGCGCACGAGGATGATCCGTCACCTCGGCTCGTCGCTCACCGACGTCACCTACGTCTTCGACGAGCCGACGACCGGCCTGCACCCGCACGACGTGCAGCGGATGAACGACCTGCTGCTGCGGCTGCGCGACAAGGGCAACACGGTGCTCGTCGTCGAGCACGAGCCGGAGGCGATCGCGATCGCCGACCACGTCGTCGACCTCGGTCCGGGAGCGGGTTCCGGCGGTGGGAACGTCTGCTACGAAGGGACGTTGGAGGGCCTGCGGGCCAGCGGCACGCTCACCGGGAAGCACCTGGACGACCGGGCCTCGCTCAAGAGGTCGGTGCGGACGCCGACCGGCGCACTGCAGGTCCGCGGCGCCAGCACCCACAACCTGCAGGACGTCGACGTCGACGTCCCGCTCGGCGTGCTCGTCGTCGTCACCGGCGTCGCGGGCTCGGGCAAGAGCTCGCTGGTGCAGGGCGCGCTGCCGCAGCTCGCCGGGCCCGCGGGCGCTGGCGTGGTCTCGGTCGACCAGACCCCGATCCGGGGGTCCCGGCGCAGCAACCCGGCGACGTACACCGGGCTGCTCGATCCGATCCGGAAGGCGTTCGCGAAGGCCAACGGCGTCAAGCCCGCGCTGTTCAGCACGAACTCGGAGGGCGCCTGTCCCGCCTGCAACGGCGCCGGCGTCGTCTACACCGACCTGGCGATGATGGCCGGGGTCGCCACCACCTGCGAGGAGTGCGAGGGCAGGCGCTTCCACGCCTCGGTGCTCGAGCACCAGCTCGGCGGCCGCGACATCAGCGAGGTGCTGGCGATGTCGGTGGCCGAGGCGGCCGGGTTCTTCAGCGACGGCGAGGCGCGCACGCCGACGGCGCAGGCGGTGCTGGCCCGGCTCGCCGACGTCGGGCTCGGCTACCTCAGCCTCGGCCAGCCGCTCACGACGCTGTCCGGCGGCGAGCGGCAGCGGCTCACGCTGGCCACCCACATGGCCGGCAAGGGCGGTGTCTACGTCCTCGACGAGCCGACCACCGGACTGCACCTGGCCGACGTCGAGCGGCTGCTCGGCCTGCTCGACCGCCTCGTCGACTCCGGCACCTCGGTGATCGTCATCGAGCACTCGCAGGCGGTCATGGCGCACGCCGACTGGATCATCGACCTCGGTCCGGGCGCCGGCCACGACGGCGGCCGGATCGTCTTCGAGGGGACCCCCGCCGAGCTGGTCGCGGCCCGCAGCACCCTCACCGGCGAGCACCTGGCGGCCTACGTCGGGAGCTGACCTGCGCCGAGGTCGGCGACCAGCGGCAGGTGGTCGGTCACCGGACCGGGGTCGGGCCGCAGGACGCGCTCCACCTGGAACGCGGGGTCGGCGAACAGGCCGTCGATGCGCCGCCGCGGCTCGCGCTGCGGGAACGTCGGGCCCAGGTCGGCGGCGAGGTCGACCAGGCCGACCGAGAGCGTCTGCCAGGCAGGCATTCCCGGCTCCTCGTTGAGGTCGGCGCCCACCAGCAGCGGCGGATCGGCTGGCAGCGCGGCGCGCAGCGTCGACGCCGTGTCGAGCCGGGCGGAGGGGTCGAGGTCGAGGTGGGTGCCGAGGACGCCCAGCCGGCATCCGTCGACGGCGAGCACGGCCAGGACCGCGCCCCGTCGGTGCAGGCCGCGGCGGCGCGGCAGCCGGACGGCGTGCGCGTCGACCACCCGCACGCGGCGGCTGACCAGCAGCAGGTTGCCGCACCCGGACGCTCCCCCGACCGTGCGCCGCAGGCCGGCCCGGTGGGCGAGGCGCAGGTTGGCGACCGAGGAGCCGAGCAGGCGCGGCGCCTCCTGCAGCAGCACGACGTCGGGCCGCAGGCTGCGCAGGAAGGCGGCGACCCCGGCCGAGTCGTCGCGCAGCGAGCGGACGTTCCAGCTGACGACGCGGAACGTGCCGGTCACGGCCGACCGCCCGTGGTCGGGGCGTCGACCGGGTGCGGCCGGGATCCGGCGCCCTCCAGCCGCGCCGGGCCCGTGCGGACTAGGCGGGAGTGCGGCGCTTGCGCGGCGTGGGGATGCGCGGCTGCTCGAGGAAGGTGCGGACGCCGTCCAGCAGCTCCGCGCGGTCCGCGACCACGCCGTCGCGCTCCCACACGTGGCGACCGCAGGCGGTGCAGCTGTGCAGCACGAGCGTCACGCCCCGGGCCGTCACCTCGATGCTCGACATCGTGCGGCGGCAGCAGGCCTGGACGACGGAGGTCGTCGTCGCAGCGGTGGTGGCGGAGGCGGTCGGCGTCGTCATGTTGATGACACTGCGCTACCGGAGCGTCACGCACCATGGCCAGAAGGGACCAGACACGGGCCATATCGGACACCGCCTGTACGGTGCGTCAGCGGTGCCGGGCGAGGTCCGCAGCGCCGACCAGGCCGGCGTCGTTGCCGAGCGCAGCGAGCCGGATCTCGGCGTGCGGACGGGCCCGGGTGCCGGTCAGCTTCTCGGCGTAGGTCCGGCGGGCGGGGGCCAGCAGCAGCTCCCCCGCGTCGGCCACGCCACCGCCGATGACGAACAGGCCGGGGTCCAGGACGGCGGCGAGGTCGGCGAGCCCCTGGCCCAGCCAGGTCCCGACCTCCTCGAAGCAGTCGAGCGCCGCCAGGTCGCCCTCGCGGGCCGCCTGCGTCACCTCGATCGCCTCGATGCCCTCCGGACGACCGCCGCCGAGCTCGAGCAGCCGCGCGCCGTACCCGCGCTGCACGTCGGCGATCTCGCGCGCCTCGTGCAGCAGCGCCCGGCCGGAGACGTACTGCTCCCAGCAGCCGTGCTGGCCGCAGCCGCAGCGGCGTCCGGACTGGCTGACCTGCATGTGGCCCCACTCGGAGCCGATGCCGAACCTGCCGCGGTAGAGCTCGCCGCCGAGCACCATGCCGCCGCCGATGCCGGTGCCCACGGTCACGACGACCAGGTGGCTCTCGCCCTGCCCGGCCCCGAAGCGGTACTCCGCCCAGGCCGCGGCGTTCGCGTCGTTCTCGACGACCACCGGCAGGCCGACCCGCTCGGCCACCGCGTCGCGCAGCGGCTCGTCGCGCCACGACAGGTTCGGGGCGACGAGGATCGTCGAGCGGTCCGCCGTGATGAAGCCCGCGGCGCCGACGCCGACCGCCTCGACCTCGCGACCGACGGCCTCCGGGGCGTCGCGCAGCTCGCGCACGCAGGCGGCGATGACGTCCTCGACGTCGCTGGGCGACGCCGACGGCGTCGGGCGGCGCGCCCGCGCCAGGATCGCCCCGTTCTCGTCGACGAGCCCGGCGGCGACCTTCGTGCCTCCGACGTCAACCCCGATGGTGAGCATCAGCCCTCCCGGACGTCGATGTGCTGGACCCCGCTGCGCCGGCCCTCGGGGCCGCGCTCGGGCGCGACGGCGGTCCGCAGGGCGGCCACCACCGACGCCGCCGCGTCGAGCAGGTGCTCGACGGTCTCCGGCTTGACCTGCCGCAGCGCCGAGACCGCCTGGCACAGCGGGCAGACGGTGCACTCCGGCGAGCCGGTCGCCAGGTGCTCGGCGTCGGCGAGGCCGGAGGCGCGGGTGCGCACCCAGTCCTCGACGGCGGAGAACAGCCTGGCGGCCTCCTCGGCGGCCGACCCGGGGGCGGTCACCGCTGCATCCACAGCGCAGGGTCGGGCTCGAACCGCACGACGAGCCGGCCGTCGGCCAGCACGGCGCCGGCCACGGTGCAGCGGCGCAGCGCGCTGGGCAGGGCGAGCACCCGTCGGTGTCCGGCGACCGTGACGACGAGCTCGTCGCCGGTGCGGGACAGGTCGAGGTCCTCGTGGCGCGCCAGCGGCAGGGCGAGCGAGAGCGAGAAGCCGTCGGCGGTGCGTGCGACGGTGAGCAGGTCGGCGGTGCCGGCGGCCGGCGCCGCGGGGTCGCCGTCGTCGTAGAGCGCCTGGCCGAGCTCGGTGAGGGCGGTGAGCCCGACCGGCTCGGACGCCCGGTACGGCGAGACGAGCACCGGCAGCCCGCCGGCGTCGGCGCGCACGACGTCCAGCTGCTCGGCCTGCGCGGCCGCCCAGCCGGCCAGGAAGGGCTCGTCGGACGGCGGGAACACCCGGTTGGCGACGAGCGCGTCGACGCGGTAGCCGTACAGCGCGAGCGAGGTGAGGGTGCGGCGGGCCTCGGCGACCACGACCTGCTCGGGGGTCAGCACCAGCCGCACGGACGTCTGCGGGTCGGTGAGCACCGCGCGGACGCCGAGCAGCTCGCGGTGCAGCCGCTCGACGGCGTCGAAGACGTCCTCCTGCGGCACCGCCGGTCCGGACACCCGCGACAGCAGCGGGCGGACGGCCCGCAGCGCCCGCCGCTGGGCCGGGAAGACGCGCTCGACGTACCAGCTCAGCGCCTCAGGCAGCGCCAGCAGGCGCAGCGTCTCGCCGGTGGGCGCGCAGTCGACGACGACGAGGTCCCACGGCCCGGTGGTGACCTGCCGGGTCACCTCGAGCAGCGCCAGGACCTCCTCCGCGCCGGGAAGGACGGTCAGCTCCTCGGCCTGCAGCGCGTCGACCCCGGCGCGCTCGAGCAGCCCGAGCAGGTAGCTCTGGACGTCGCGCCAGGTGCGCTCGAAGGCGGCCTGGGCGTCGACCTGCATCGCGTACAGGCCGGTGTCGACCTCGGTCGGGACGCCGCCGAGCGGGACGCCGAGGGCGTCGGCGAGCGAGTGGGCGGGGTCGGTGGACAGCACGAGGACCTTGCTGCCCCGGGCAGCCGCCGCGGCGGCGGTGGCGGCCGACGCGGTGGTCTTGCCGACACCGCCCTTGCCGGTGAAGAGCAGGACGCGCACCGAGGTCAGGCCTGGGACTCGACGCGCTTCTTGAGCGCCTTCAGGGCCGAGTCCATGATCATCTTCTCGGCCTTGCGCTTGAACATGCCCAGCATCGGCATCGAGAGGTCGACCGCGAGCTGGTAGGTGACCTCGGTGCCCTCGCCCTTGGGAGCCAGGGCGTACGAGCCGACCTGCGACTTCTGCACCGAGCTCTTGCCGACCAGCTCCCAGCGCACGCCGGTGGCGCTCCAGTCGTAGGCCAGCACGTACTCGTCCTTCAGCGCGCCGGCGTCCATGACGAACCGGGCCTGCGCGGGACGCCCCTCGGCGTCGCTCTCGAGGACCTCGGCGCTCTTGATCTGGCCGGTCCACTCGGGGTAGCCGTCGATGTCCGCGATCACCGCGAGCACCCGCTCCGGAGGCGCGGAGATGGTGATGGTGGAGCTCGCCATGTCAGCCATGCTGCGGGAGGCTAGTCCCCCGTTCAGTACGACACCGACCAGGGCACGCCGGTCGAGCGGAAGTGGCCGACGTTGACGCACTCGGTCCGTCCGATCCGCACCCTGCTGCGCAGCGGCTGGTGCACGTGGCCGAACAGCACCAGTCCGGGCGAGGTGTCGCGGATCGCGTCGAGCACCGCCGCGCTGCCCCGCTCGAAGCGGCGGGCCTCGACGTCGTAGAGCAGCGCGGGGACGTCGGGCGGGATGTGGCAGGCCAGCACGTCGACCGAACCGAGGGCGGCGACCTTCTCGGCGTAGACGTCGTCGTCGATCTCGTGCGGGGTGCGCATCGGCGTCCGGAGCCCGCCGCCGACGAAACCCCACGTCCGACCGCCGATCTCGACGACCTCGCCGTCGAGCACGGTGTGACCGGCCTGCACGTAGTCGGGCCACAACCAGGGCACGTCGACGTTGCCGTAGGTGAGGTACGCCGGCTGCGGCATGACGCCGAACAGCTCGGCGTACTGCTCGCGCACGGCCTGCTCGATCACCTCCCGCGGGTCGGCGTCGAGCGAGCCCCACAGGCCCTGGGAGAACGCCCGGGCGCCGTCGAAGTCCTTGGCGGTGCGCAGCGCGACCAGCCGCTCGGCGTTCTCGGCCCCGAAGACGTTCGCGAAGATCCCGCCGCTGGAGTCCTCGTAGTCGAGGAACAGCACCAGATCGCCCAGGCAGACCAGCACGTCGGCGCCGTCACCGGCCCGGGCCAGAGCCTCGGCGTTGCCGTGCACGTCGCTCACCACGTTCACCCGCACGGTGCGGAGCGTAGGTCGTACCTAGGAGGACAGCAGCCCCAGCAGCGCAACCAGCGCGACGACGGCCAGGACCACCCCGGCCGCGAGGCCGAGCCGCTGCCCGCGCGACAGGGCGCCGAGGTCGCCGACGACGGGCAGCTCGAGCAGCGGTCCGTCGGTGTCGCGCAGGCCGGCGAGGAAGCCGGCGCCGCAGCCGGCGCAGGCGCTGAGGGTCAGCGGGTTGGCGGTGCCGCACGTCGTGCACGGCCAGGTCGGGTCCGGACCCGCCGTGGGGCCCGCCGGGCCGGCGAGCGGCGCTGACAGCGGGTCGGCCGCCGGCACCCCGTACGACGCGCTCGGCGGGACCGCGAGCACCGGCTCGGGCACCGGATCCGGGGTCGGCGCAGGGGCGGGCCGCAGGTCGGCGTAGCACAGGGTGCACCACGGCGCTCCCGGCCGCAGGCTCGCTGCGCAGGACGGGCAGCGCGCGTCGACGACAGCGGTCAGGTCTCCCACGTGGGGGAGATCGGCACGCGCCGCCCCCGGCTTGACCCGACCGGCCCGGCAGCGACTGGCGCGCGTGTTACCGGCGGGTACCGGCGGACGGACCCCGAGCGCTAGGGTCGCCGGACCGGACGCCCACGCAAGCGAGGAGCACCAAGGTGCAGGAGTACTCCACCCCCCAGGTCGCGGAGATCCCCGCCGCGGCGGCGCTGCCCGACGCCGTCGCGGACCGCGCCGCCTCCTCGCCGGACACCGTCGTGTTCACCCGCAAGGTGGACGGCCGCTGGGCGCCGGTGACGGCGAAGGAGTTCGCGACCGAGGTGTCCGCGCTCGCCGCCGGCCTGGTCGCCCACGGCGTCGGTCCCGGCGACCGCGTCGGCCTGATGAGCAAGACGCGCTACGAGTGGACGCTCTGCGACTACGCGATCTGGCCCGCCGGCGCCGTGACGGTGCCGATCTACGAGACGTCCTCCGCCGAGCAGGTCCAGTGGAACCTCGGCGACTCCGGCGCGGTGGCGGTCCTGCTCGAGACCGCCCATCACCAGGAGGTGCTCGACGGTGTCCGGGACCAGCTGCCCGACCTGACCGGCGTCTGGCAGATCGACGCCGGCGGTCTCGAGGAGCTCGCCGCCCGCGGCCGCGACGTCCCCGCCGCCGAGCTGGAGGCGCGCCGCGCCACGCTCACCGGTGACAGCCTCGCCACGATCATCTACACGTCCGGCACGACCGGGCGCCCGAAGGGCTGCGAGCTCACCCACTCCGCGCTGCTCGGCACCGGGCGCAGCGCCTCCCTCGTGCTGCCCGAGCTGTTCAACGAGCAGGGCTCGACGCTGCTGTTCCTGCCGCTGGCGCACGTGTTCGCCCGGCTCATCCAGGTCGCCTGCGTCGAGAGCGGCGCGCGGATGGGTCACAGCGCCGACATCAAGAACCTGCTCGCCGACTTCGCGACCTTCCAGCCGACGTTCATCCTGTCCGTGCCGCGGGTGTTTGAGAAGGTCTACAACACGGCCAAGCAGAGGGCGCACGCGGACGGCAAGGGCAAGATCTTCGACCGGGCGGAGTCCGTCGCGATCTCCTACAGCGAGGCGCTCGACACCGGCGGCGCCTCGCTGCCGCTGAAGCTGCAGCACGGCCTGTTCGACAAGCTCGTCTACTCCAAGCTGCGGGCCGCTCTCGGCGGCAAGGTCGCGTGGGCGGTCTCCGGTGGCGCGCCGCTCGGCGCCCGGCTCGGCCACTTCTACCGGGGCATCGGCGTGACGATCCTCGAGGGCTGGGGCCTGACCGAGACGACCGCCGCCGGCACCGTCAACACCCCGGCCAGCATCAAGGTCGGCACCGTCGGCCGCCCCTCCCCCGGCGTCTCGGTCCGGATCGCCGACGACGGCGAGATCCTCATGGCGGGCGAGAACCTGCTGCGCGGCTACTGGCACAACGCGACCGCCACGTCCGAGGCGGTCGTCGACGGCTGGTTCCACACCGGCGACATCGGCGAGATCGACGACCAGGGCTTCGTCAAGATCACCGGCCGCAAGAAGGAGCTCATCGTCACCGCCGGCGGCAAGAACGTCGCGCCGGCCGTGCTCGAGGACCGCCTGCGGGCGCACCCGCTGGTCAGCCAGTGCATGGTCGTCGGCGACCAGAAGCCGTACATCGCCTGCCTGGTCACCATCGACCCCGAGGCGATCGCCCCGTGGGCAGCCGGCAAGGGCAAGAGCGCCGACGTCGCGACCCTCGTCGACGACCCCGAGCTGCGGGCCGAGATCCAGTCGGCCGTCGACGAGGCCAACAAGGCCGTGTCCAAGGCCGAGGCAATCCGCAAGTTCGCGATCCTGCCGCAGGACTGGACCGAGGAGGGCGGGCAGATGACGCCGTCGCTCAAGCTCAAGCGGTCCGTCGTCATGAGCGAGTTCTCCGACTCGGTCGAGCAGCTGTACGCCGGCGCCAAGGAGTAGCCACGAGCCCGGGGGGGCGGGCGGCGGGGCCGGCGACCGCCTTCCGCGTGACGCCGCTCGTGCTGTGCAGCGCCCTGTCGGTGGTGTGCGACGTCCGGACGTACGCCGCGCTCCCGGTCGCGCTGCCGGCGGCCCTCGCCCTGGCGACGGACCGGCTTCCGGCGGTCCGGAGGCACCCTGTCGTGGCCGGCTGCGTCGAGGCGATCGGCACCGGCCTCGCGGTGTCCTGGACGGGCGGTGCCGACAGCCCGATGCTGCCCTACCTGCTCGTCCCCGGGCTCGATGGGTACGGAACGTCTCGTCGGTGACCACGCCCTGATGAGACGCCGGTCGTGAGCTTCACCCCGCGCGAGGGCGAGATCCTGCAGCTGCTCGGGGGCGGCGCTTCCATCGCGGAGGTCGCCGGCTCGCTCTACATCAGCCAGTCGACGGCCAAGACCCACATGGTCAAGCTCGGCGCCGGCAACCGCACCCAGGCGGTCATGACCGCCGTCCGGCCGGACTCCTCAGCACCGTGCCCCTCCAGCACTGCTCCCCAGGGCAGTCGATCGGCCCGCAGTACGGGTATCTCGAGCTCCCGTGCGATGCGATCGCGATGCCCCGGGACGCACTCTCGTCGGACGCGCCGCCACCGGCGTGTCCGACGCGGGGGACAGACGACGTGGCCGGCAGGTCCGAACGCCCGCAAAGTCCTGGGCATCGCCGTGACCGCACAGTCTTGATCGTCGACCAGCGCCTCATGCCGCAGGTCGACGGCGGCCTCGTCGCGGCGTACGAGGTGCTCGTCGCCAACTCCGCGATCCGCAACCTGGTCAAGGAGGGCAGGACCAACCAGATCCGCAACGTCGTGAGCACGCACCAGCAGGACGGCATGCAGACCCTCGAGAAGTCCCTCACCGCCCTCGTCGCGGACGGCACGGTCGACCTCGAGGTGGCCCGGCTGGTGTCGCTGTTCCCCAAGGAGGTCGAGGCGCGCCCGGTCGCGGCGACTCCGGAGCCGACCGGCAGGCTCGGCCGCCGGGGGCGCTGAACAGGCAAGGCCGAACGGGGTACGCCATGCTCTGAAGTCGTCCTGCTCGGCGGCCGAAGGAGAACCGTGACGCCCGTCCTCCTGGCCCAGGGCCTCGTCGTCGACTTCGGTGCCGTGCGCGCCGTCGGCGGCTTCGACCTGTCGGTCGGGACGGGCGCCAGCGTCGCCCTGGTCGGCCGCAACGGCGCCGGCAAGTCCACGACGATGCGCGTCCTCGCCGGCGTCCTGCCGCCGAGCGCCGGTCGGGTGCTCGTGGCCGGGTGCGACGCCGCCAGCGACCCGTCCGGTGTGCGCGCCGCGGTCGGGTACTGCCCGGACGTCGGAGGGCTCATCCCCCGGGCCACCCCCTGGGAGCACCTCCAGCTGGCCGCCCGGCTGCGGGGCATGCGCGACTGGCAGGACCGCGCCCGCGACCTGCTCACCCGGTTCGACCTCGAGCTGGCTGCGGACAGGGTGACGGCAGGGTTCTCGCACGGGATGAGCCGGCGCCTGTCGGTCGTCCTCGCGGCCTTCCACGAGCCGCGTCTGCTGCTGCTCGACGAGCCCTTCGACGGCGTCGACCCGCTGGGCGTCGACGCGACGCTCGACGTCGTGCACGCCGCCCGCGCGTCCGGGGCCGCCGTGCTGGTCAGCACGCACCTGCTCGAGCTGGCCGTGCAGGCCTGCGAGGAGGCCGTGGTGCTCAAGGGGGGCCGCGTGGTGGGCGCGGCCCCGGCGTCGGAGCTGACCGGCGTGCAGGGCAGCTCCCGCTACCGGGCCCTCATCACGTGACCAGCCCGTCGCCATGAGCACCAGCGCCACGACGCAGCTGCGGGCGCTGATGGCGCTGCGCTGGCAGATGGCCCGCACGCCCGGGCTGCGGTTCGGCATCGTCCTCGGCGCCGTCGCGCTCGGCTGGCTGCTCTCGCTGGTGCTGGGCAGCGCGGACGGCCTCGACGCCCCGTCGCTCGCGACTGCCGTCGAGCTCGCGCCCACCGCCTTCCTCGGCTTCGGCCTGCTCGCCGTCATCGCCCCGCTGACCGCCGGCGGTGGCAACGAGGTCATGCCGCCCGACCAGCTGGTCGCCTACCCCGTCCGGCCGTCGACGCAGTTCTTCGGCGGTCTGCTGCTCGCCCCCGCCAACCTGGTCTGGGTGCTGCAGCTGCTCGTGCTGGCCGCGATGACGGCCTACCTGACGATCGGCGGGAGCCTGGCGCTGGGGGCCATGACGTCGCTGGCGTACGTCCTCAGCCTCACCGTGCTGGGGCAGTCGCTGGCCTGGCTGGTCGTCGGGCTCCGGCAGACCCGGCTCGGGCGCCGGCTGGTCGCGGTGACCGGCGGCGTCCTGCTGACCGGCGCCGTGCTGGTGGTGCGGTTCGGCTACGGCGACGACGTGCTGGACGCCAGCCCGACCAGGAGCGTCGTCGACGGGGTCGTGTCCGGCGGCGAGGGCGACCTCGTCGAGTGGTCCGCCGTCACCGGGGTGCTGCTGCTGGTCCTGCTCGCCGCTCTGCTCACCGGGGTGCGGCTGTGCGACTGGGCGTTGCGTCGCCCCGGCGACTCCGGGACGGCACGGCGCACCGCCCCCGTCCGCCGTCGACGACCGCAGCGCTCCGCCCTTCGCGAGCTCATCGCCGTCGACCGGGCCAGCGTCTGGCGAGCG
>JAOPVV010000006.1 GCA_025966005.1 Frankiales bacterium | reverse complement strand
CCGGTGATCATGAACCTCACCGAGATGGACGACGTCGACGCCAAGCGGCTGGTCGACTTCGCCGCCGGCCTCATCTTCGGCCTGCGCGGCAGCATCGAGCGGGTGACCAACAAGGTCTTCCTGCTCTCGCCCGAGCACGTCGAGGTCACGGCCGAGGACAAGGCGCGCATCGCCGAGGGCGGCTTCTTCAACCAGTCCTGAACCGGCCGCCACCTCGGCGGCCCGGCTGCACGCCCCCTGACCCTCCCCGTACCGAGCAGGAGCACCTTCCCCCGTGTCAGCGATCGCGTCCGCTGCCTACTTCGTGCTCTGGGTCTTCCTGATCTTCCTGATCTTCCGGTTGATCATGGAGTACGTGTTCCTGCTCGCCCGGTCCTACCGGCCGAGCGGCCTGGTGGCCATCGCCCTCGAGCTGGCCTACAGCGTCACCGACCCACCGCTCAAGGCGCTGCGCAAGGTGCTGCCACCGCTGCGGATCGGGCAGATCAGCCTCGATCTCGGCTTCATCGTGCTGTTCATCGTGGTGCGCATCCTCATCGGCGTCGTCGGCGGTCTGCGCTGACCACGGCCTGCCACCTGTCCCTCCTGCTCCCACCGCTCATGACAAGGACGGCCTCGTGCCCCTGACTCCCACCGACGTCGCCAACAAGCAGTTCAAGATCGCGTTCCGCGGCTACTCGCTCGACGAGGTCGACGCGTTCCTCGACGAGGTCGAGACCGAGCTGTCCCGGCTGCTGCGCGACAACGCCGCGCTGAGGGACAAGCCGGGTGCGGGTGCGTCGGCGGCAGCGGAGCCGGTGCCCGCGCCGGCTCCGCTGCCGCTGGCCGGCATGGAGGGCCAGGAGGCCGCGCTGCGCACGCTGCTGCTCGCGCAGCGCACCGCCGACGAGGCCATCGCCGAGGCCCGCGCGGAGGCGGAGCAGATCGTCGCGGCGGCCCGGGAGGAGGCCGACGGCATCCTGCAGCCGGCCCGCAGCGAGGCCGAGAGCACGCTGGGCTCGGCGCGCGAGGAGGCCGAGAGCACGCTCGGGTCGGCGCGCACCCAGGCCGAGGATGCGGTCCAGAAGGCCCGCGCCGAGGCGGCCAGCACGCTGGAGAAGGCCCGCGCCGAGGCGCAGGCGACCCTGGGCAAGGCCCGCTCCGAGGCCAAGACCACGCTGGGGACGGCGCAGGCGAAGGCCGCGCGCGTCGACCAGGACGTCGCGGAGCGCATACAGGCCGCGACGGGTGACCTCGGCGAGCGCCGCAAGGCCCTCGAGACCCGGATCGAGGAGCTGCGAGCCTTCGAGCGCGAGTACCGCACCCGCCTCAAGGCCTACCTCGAGAACCAGCTCCGCGACCTCGACAGCCGCCAGGGACCGGACGACGGCGGCGTCGGCGTTCCCGCCGGTGCCCGTGCCGCGGCCGTAGGCCTCACCCCGGGCTCCGCAGCCGGCGTCCGACCGCGCCCGTCCGGTGCGCAGGCCGGTCCGACCCAGCAGGCTGGTCCGACCCAGCAGGCCGGTCCGACCCCGCAGGTGGCTCCCGAGGCCGAGGCGCCGGTCGAGGGCGAGCAGGCCGGCGCGGCCTCGCCCGCCGGCCCGCCCCGCGAGCCCGACGGCGCCGGACCCCGCGCGGTCCCGCCGCGGGCCTCCCAGGACACCGTGGGCCCGTTCACCTCGGTGCCCGGCACCGGCCCGGCCGATCGCTGACCTTACCGGCACCAGCACGCTCTGCCACGCCCCTGTGACGGTGCGTGCAAGGAACCGAGCGCGTCGCCGGTAGGCTGCGCGCGCCCCACGCCCTTGCCTGTCGTCGGAGGACCCACCACGTGATCGTCATCAGCGGGGCACTCGTCCTCGTCGCGCTCGTCCTGCTCGTGATCGGGATCGTCGGACCGGAGCTGGGTTTCGTCTACGCCTCCATCGCCGTCAGCCTGGTGTCGCTGGTCTTCCTCGTCATCGGGATCCTGCAGCGCCGCGGCGAGACCCTGCCGGCCGCGCCGGCCGGCGCGCCCGCGCCCACCGCTCACGTCGAGGACCCGGCGCAGGACCTGACCGCCGTCCAGCCGAGCGGCACCCGGCCGACGACCCCCGAGCCGGCCCCGCTCGCGGCGTCGGCCGCCGACGAGCTCGAGACGGGCGGCACCGTCCTCGTCGTCGCGGGACGCCCGCGCTACCACGTCGCCGGCTGCCGCTACCTGTCCGGAAAGGACGCCGAGGCGATCGACGTCCTCGACGCCCTCGAGGAGGGCTTCACTCCCTGCGGCGTGTGCCGGCCCGACGACGCGCTGCTGGCCCTGCAGGCCGAGGAGGGCGCGCCGGCCGCGGAGCTCGAGGCTCCCGCGCCGCTCGAGCTCGAGGAGGTCGAGGCCAGCACGCCCACCCGGGTCGCCAAGGCTCCCGTGGCGTCCCGCCGGAGCACGCCGTCCAAGCCGCCGTCCAAGGCGCCTGCCAGGACTCCTGCGAAGGCTGCGGCCCGCGCGCCCCGCGCGGTCCCGGAGCCGCTGGTCGCGGCCCCCGTCGTCGAGCCTGCCGTCGTCGAGCCCGCTGTCGTCGAGTCCAGCCTGCCCGAGCCGGCGGTACCGGTGCAGGCCCCCGTCGCCCCCGTCGCCCCGGTCGCGGAGCCCGCCCCGGCGCGCCGCGCGGCCAAGGTCG
>JAOPVV010000431.1 GCA_025966005.1 Frankiales bacterium | reverse complement strand
AGCGGCTCGTCGACCACCCGGCCGAGGCGCCGGGCCCGCCACAGCGCGACGACGGCGACGACGACCAGCAGCCACGCGGCACCGGCGTAGACGCCGTCGGCGACCAGGTCGCGCAGGGACGGCCGGTCGCCGCCGACCGGACGACCCGGCAGCGGTACGACCCAGGCCACCCGCCGGACCGGCCCGTCGGTGGCGTCGCGCGACAGCAGGCGCAGGGCGAGGGCGGCGTTGCCGCGCTCGGCGAGCCGGTCGTTCGTGAGCAGCGCGCCGTCGCCGAGCAGCACCGCGTCGCCGACGACGAGCAGGGTCGCCTCGCCGCCGACCGCGTAGCAGCCGGTGGCGGGCTCGCCCCCGGTCCCGCGGTAGGACAGGCCTCCGAGGTCGACGTCGCCGGCGGTCCGGGCGGCCGGCAGGCCGCAGACGGGCTGCCGCGGCTCGACCTCGTCGGCGCCCTGCACCTCGGCCGGCACGCCGAGCGCGGCGAGCTGTTCGTCGTCGGCGCCGACGACCACCGTCCGGGGGGCGGCACCGGCCAGGCGCTCGAGCTCGGACGTCGCCAGGGCACGCGGCTCCGGCAGCAGCAGCAGGTCTGCCTCGGCGGCCAGCGCGGCGTCGACGGTGTCGACCCGCACGACCTCGGTGCCGAGCTCGCGGAGCAGCTCGGCGACCGCGCGCGAGCCGGACGGCCCGTAGGAGTCGGGGTCGAGCCGGGCCCGGGCGCCGGTGGCCGACAGGGCGGCGACGACGACGCCGGTGACGGCGAGCGCCGCGACCGCGAGCAGGGGGCCTCGCGCGGACCGGGCGGTGGTGCGCACCGTCGGCCCGGTGGCGGTCGTCGGCGGGGAGTCCAGCAGGGTCACGCGGGCACCGGGCGGGCCGCGGCGACCCGCTCGTCGACGCCGACGAGCACGGCGTACGAGGAGGCGTCGGCGGTGCGGCCGCCGTACCAGACCTCGTCGAAGAGCACGGCGGCGCGGCGCAGGTCGTCCGCCACGGCGGGGACGGCGCTCCCGCCGTCACGGGCGACCTCGCCGGCGGTCCGGCCCGGACGGGGGTCGATCGCCCCGCGTGCCTCGAGGTCGCGGACGACGGCGCGCAGCCGCTCGCGGACGGCGTCGGCGAAGCGGCTCTCGCCCGCCGCCTGCTCGGCCAGGTCGCGGTGCTGGGCGGCGGAGAGCACGGCGCTGCCCTCGAACAGGGCCGACGATCCGGTGCGGCGGCGGGCCAGCGGCCCGACGCGCGAGAGCACCACCGCGACGAGCAGGGCCAGCAGGGCGAGCAGGGCGAGCAGCCCCAGCAGCCCGCCGGGGGCGGCGGCGGCCGCCCGGTCCAGCAGTGCGCCGAGCTCGCGCAGGACCCGTCCGACGACCCGCAGCAGCAGTGAGGGCTGGGCGTCGAGGTACTCCTGCCGGCGCAGCTCGTCCTGCGCCGCGTCGCGGGCCGCCTCCCTGCCGAGGTCGGCCAGGCTCACGGGCGGGCCGTGGCCGCGGCGGCCAGCGCGACGTCGAGCCCCTCGGCGCGCATGCGTCGGTCGACGTAGAGCAGTGCGCGGGCGCCGGCCGTGAACGGCGACACCAGCGTGGTGGTGACGACGCTGCCGATCCCCGACAGCGCGAGCGCGCGGAACGTGAGGACGTCGCGCTCGGCGTCGACCACACCGCCGAGCGAGCCGGCCCCGAGCACCTCGAACGGCACCTGCAGCGTCAGCGTCACGAACGACCCGATCAGCAGGACCAGGACCAGGATGCCGAACACCCGCCACCAGTCGCCCTTCACGAGCACCCCGGAGCGGCGCAGGCTGTCGACGACGCCGGTGCGCTCGAGCACCAGCGCGCACGGCGCCAGCGCCAGCCGGAAGTAGAGCCAGACGGCGGCGGTGACGCTCGCGAGCACCACGAGGACGCCGAGCACGGCGCCACCCGTCCCGAGGGCGAACAGGAGCACCCCGACAACCGTGCCGACGACCAGCGTGCCGCCGGCGATGAGGCCGACCAGCAGCGAGAGCCCGACGAGCCGGAGCAGGACGGGGCGCACCCCCGCCCACGCCTCGCCCAGTGACAGCGGCTGGCCCAGGACGGCCTTGCCGACCACGGAGGTCAGCGCGCCCGTCAGCACCGCGCCGGACAGCACCGCCAGGGAGATCGTCAGCACGCCGGCCGCGACGGCCCCGCCGATCGCTCCTTCGATCGCCTCGGTGGAGCCGGTGGCGAGGGCGTCCGGGTCGAGCTCGAGGAAGGGCCGCAGGGCGGTCGCGGTCACCAGCGTCTCGAGCAGGACGGTGATCACGGCGATGATCGCGGCGATCCCGAGGGTCGGGCGCGGGTAGCGCCGCAGCACGCCCACCGCGCCGTCGAGCACCTCGCCGAGCCCGAGCGGACGCAGCGGCACGACCCCCGGCTTCAGCTCGGGCGGCCGGCTGCCCCACGTGCCGGGCGGCGGCGGGTAGCCGGGCGCGCCGTACTGCTGCCCGTACTGCGGCCCGTACTGCGGCTGGCCGGGCGGCGGGTACTGCGGCGTCCCGTACGCGGGTGCCCCGTACGCCGGTGCCCCGTACTGGGGCCGGTCGTCCTGGGGCCGGCCGTACAGGGGCCGGCCGTGGCCCGGCGCGCCGGAGGACGCGGAGGGCGGTGGCTGCGAGGGCCCGCCCCACCCGGCGGGGGTGGTCCAGCCGTCGTCCCTGCCTGCGTCGTCCTTGCCGGCGTCGGAGGTGCCCGCGCCGTCCGGCTCGCTCATCCCTGCTCCCGTCCTCGCGCGGGGTGGCTCCCGACGCGCTCCCATGCTTCCACGCGGAACCGGGTGGGCGCCCGCTCCGGGTGACAGGATGAGGACCAGTCGACGTCGTCCGGAGCGAGGGGCACAGCAGTGAGAGGCAAGGTGCTCGTCGTCGACGACGACCCGGCGCTGGCCGAGATGCTCGGCATCGTGCTGCGGGGCGAGGGCCTCGACCCGGCGTTCGTGGCCGACGGCGACGCCGCGCTCGGCGCGTTCCGCCGCGAGAAGCCCGACCTGGTGCTGCTCGACCTGATGCTGCCCGGCACCGACGGCATCGAGGTCTGCCGCCAGATCCGTGCCGAGAGCGGCGTGCCGATCGTCATGCTCACCGCCCGGGGCGACACGCTTGATGTCGTCCTGGGCCTCGAGAGCGGCGCGGACGACTACGTCGTCAAGCCCTTCAAGCCCAAGGAGCTGGTCGCCCGGCTGCGCGCCCGGCTGCGCACCCGTGACGACGAGGAGCCCGAGACGCTGGTCATCGGGCCGCCCGACGACCTCGTCAGCATCGACGTCCCGGGCCACAAGGTCGTCCGCGGCGGCGAGCAGGTGCAGCTCACCCCGCTCGAGTTCGACCTGCTGGTGGCGCTGGCCCGCAAGCCGCACACCGTCTTCACCCGCGAGGTCCTGCTCGAGCAGGTCTGGCACTACCGGCACGCCGCCGACACACGGCTCGTGAACGTCCACGTGCAGCGGCTGCGGGCCAAGGTCGAGCGCGATCCGGAGACGCCGCAGGTCGTCGTCACGGTCCGGGGGGTCGGCTACAAGGCAGGACCGGCCTGACCACGGGCCTGCCGGGCGCCCCGCCCGACCGCACCGCACCCGACGCGCCGGCCCCGGACGCGTCGGTCCGGACGCGGCCGGCGGCCGTCTCGCTCGACCCGCCGTGGCGCCGCGGGCTGCGGCGGGCCGCGCGCCCCATGCAGGACGTGGCGCAGGCGGCGTCGCAGCGGTGGCGCACGTCGCTGCTGACGCGCGTCGTCGTCAGCACGCTCGTCGTCTCCGGGGTCGTCGTCGTGCTGTTCACGAGCCTGCTGCTGGAGTCCTTCGGTCGCGGGCTCGTCCAGGCCAAGACCCGCGCGTCGCTGGCCGAGGCGCGGTCGGGGGTGGTGCTGCTGGAGGCGGCGGTGAACGGGGTCGACCCCGAGAACCGGGCCCTGCAGGAGGTGGTCCTGCAGGAGACGGTCAAGCAGCTCGACGCCCGCGGGGCCGTCGGAGACGCCTACTCCGTCGTCGCCCTCGGTCCGCCGCAGGCCAGCCGGGTGGTCTCGCTCGGCGCCGACGTCGACGACGTCCCGGCCGAGCTGGAGCGCCGGCTGCTCGGGACCACCGGGCCCGAGTACGCCTTCGCCGACGTGCCCGTCGTCGGCGGCCGCGACCGGGGCCTGGTCATCGGGTCGGTGCTGTCCGTGCCGAGCCTGGGCGCCGACTACCGCGTCTTCCACCTGTTCCCGCTCACCTCCGAGCAGCAGACGTTCGGGCAGACCCGTCGCACCGCCGCGGTCGCGGGGCTGCTGCTGGTCGCGATGCTGGCGCTGATCACCGGCCTGGTCGGACGGCAGGTGGTGGCCCCGGTCCGCCTGGCCGCACGCACCGCGGAGCGCTTCGCCGGGGGCCGGCTCGACGAGCGGCTGCGGGTCCGCGGCGAGGACGAGCTGGCCCGCCTGGGCACGGCGTTCAACAAGATGGCGACCGCGCTGCAGACCCAGATCCGCCAGCTCGAGGACCTCTCCCGGGTCCAGCGGCGCTTCGTCTCCGACGTCTCGCACGAGCTGCGCACGCCGCTGACGACGGTCCGGATGGCCGCGGACGTCCTCTACGACGCCCGTCAGGACTTCCCGGCCTCGCCCGAGCGCGCCGCCGAGCTGCTGCAGGCCGAGCTCGACCGCTTCGAGAACCTGCTCGCCGCCCTGCTGGAGATCAGCCGGTTCGACGCCGGCGCCGCCGAGCTCGACGCCTCCCCGGTCGACCTGGGCCCGCTGGTGCGCCGGGTCGCCGCGGCCGCCCAGCCGCTCGCCGACCGCAAGGGCAGCCGGCTCGACCTGCGGCTGCCGAGCCGACCGGTCGTCGCCGAGCTCGAGGCGGTCCGCATCGAACGGGTGCTGCGCAACCTGGTCGTCAACGCGATCGAGCACGGCGAGGGCGGCCCCGTCGAGGTCGTCATGAGCGACGACGACGAGGCGGTCGTCGTGACCGTGCGCGACCACGGCGTGGGCCTGCAGCCGGGGCAGGCGGGCATGGTGTTCACCCGGTTCTGGCGCGGCGACCCGTCGCGGGCCCGCACCACCGGCGGCACCGGGCTGGGCCTGGCGATCGCCCTCGAGGACGTCCGGCTGCACGGCGGGTGGCTGCAGGCGGCCGGCACCCCCGGCGTCGGCTCGGTCTTCCGGATGACCCTGCCGCGCAAGGCCGGACGCAGCCCGGTCGACACCCCGCTCGCGCCGCCGTCCGCCTCCTCCTCCCGGCGCGCGCCG
>JAOPVV010000428.1 GCA_025966005.1 Frankiales bacterium | reverse complement strand
TGTAGATCTCGCAGACGTCGGCGCCGAGCGCCGTGGCCAGCGCCACCGCGGTGGTGTCGGACCCGCCGCGCCCGAGCGTGGTGATGTCCTTGCTGTCCTGGCTGACGCCCTGGAAGCCGGCGACGATCGCGATGTGACCCGCGCCCAGCGCCTCGGAGATGCGGCCGGGCGTGACGTCGATGATCCGCGCCTTGCCGTGCGTGGAGTCGGTGATGACCCCCGCCTGGCTCCCGGTGAACGACCGGGCCGACAGGCCCAGTGACTGGATCGCCATGGCGAGCAGCGCCATCGAGATCCGCTCTCCGGCGGTCAGCAGCATGTCGAGCTCGCGGCCCGGGGGCAGCGGCGACACCTGCTGAGCGAGGTCGAGCAGCTCGTCGGTCGTGTCGCCCATCGCGCTGACGACCACGCACACGTCGTGGCCGGCCTTGCGGGTCGCGACGATGCGCTCGGCGACCCGCTTGATGCGCTCGGCGTCGGTGACCGAGGAGCCGCCGTACTTCTGCACGACTAGTCCCTTGGCAGGCGTGTCTAGGCGGACAGCCGCCCTCGGGGCCTACGGTGCCGCCATGGTGGACGTCACGCGGACCGGGACGGGTGTCGTCGCGAGCGGGGTGCGGCGCACCTTCGGGCCCGTCGAGGCGGTGCGCGGCATCGACCTGACGGCCCGGCCGGGCGAGGTCACGGCCCTGGTCGGGCCCAACGGCGCGGGCAAGACCACCCTGCTGCTGGTGCTGGCGACGCTGCTGGTGCCGGACGCCGGCCAGGTGCGGGTCGCCGGCTGGGACCCGGTCACCGAGCCCGACGAGGTGCGGGCCCGGATGGGCTGGTCGCCGGACGTCTTCGGCCTCTACGACAACCTGACCGCCCGCGAGTACCTCGAGCTGTTCGGCGAGGCGTACCGGCTCGGCCGGGTCCGCTCCCGCGCCCGGGCCGCTGAGCTGCTCGAGCAGACCAGGCTGGTCGAGCACGCCGACCGTCCCGTCCACACCATGTCGCGCGGGCAGAAGCAGCGCCTGGGCATGGCGCGGGCGCTGGTCCACGAGCCGGAGGTGCTGCTGCTCGACGAGCCGGCCAGCGGCCTGGACCCGCGCAGCCGGGTCGAACTGCGCGAGCTGCTGCGCGAGCAGGCCCGGCTCGGGGCGGCGGTCGTCGTCAGCAGCCACCTGCTCGGGGACCTCGAGCAGGTGGCCGACCGGGTGGTGTTCGTGGACGGCGGCGCGACCGTCGGCGAGCACCGGATCGACGAGCTGCCCGCCGGCACCCAGCTGCGGCCGTGGCGGATCCGGGCGCTGGACACCGACCTGCTGCTGGGGTCGCTGGAGCGCCACGCCTACGACGTCGACGGGGTCACCCCGGCCGGCGTCGACGTCCGCCTGGCCAACGACGAGGCGGCGGCGGCGCTGCTGACGGGGCTGGTGCACGACGGCGTCCCGGTCGTGTCGATGCAACCGGTCGGCGGGGCGCTGGAGGCCGCCTACCTGCAGCTCACCGAGGAGGACCGGTGACCGCCGCCGGCATCGCGACCGTCGCCCGCCAGGAGTTCCGGCTCCGGATCCGGGCCGGCCGCTGGAAGGGGCTGCTCGCGGTCTTCTTCGCCGTCCTGCTCGGGTTCACGGTGCTGCTGCGCGGGTCGCTGGCCAACGTCACCGACGACGACCTGCCCTTCACGGGCACCGTGCTCTACGGCGGGCTGATGCTGTTCGTGCTCGGGCTGGCGCTGCTGGTCGTGCCGGCGCTGGCCGCTCAGTCGGTCAACGGCGACCGCGAACGGGGCACGCTGGCGACCCTGCAGGTCACCCGCCTGTCGGCCGCGGAGATCACGCTCGGCAAGTTCGTCGCCGCCTGGGGCACGGCACTGGTGTTCCTGGCGTTGACGTCCCCCCTGGTCGCGTACGCGATGACCCAGGACGGCGTGCCGCTCGGCCGCGTGGTCGTCGTGACGCTGGTCCTGGCGCTGCTGCTCGGGACCGTCTGCGCCGTCTCACTGTGGCTGTCGTCGGTGCTGACGCGCACGACGACGTCCGGCGTGCTGGCCTACCTGTCGGTGTTCGCTATGACGGTCGGCACGCTCATCGTGTTCGGGCTGGTGACCGCGGTGACCTCCGAGACGGTCGACCAGACGTTCCGCAACGACTGCAGCCAGGCCCCGCCCGGCAGCTCCTGCGAGGAGGTCGTCACCTTCGCGACGACCCGCGCGCGCACCGACCGCACCTGGTGGCTGCTGGCCCCGAACCCGTTCGTGGTCCTGGCCGACGCCGCGCCGCAGCTGCCGCAGGAGGAGCCTGCCCGCGACGGCACCGAGCCCGGGGTGCGCGCTCGCGACCTCGACCCGCTCGGTCAGATCGGACGACTGGTGCGCGACCTTCGCGTCCCGCCGATCGAGGCCGACGACGGCGGGGCGGTGCCCGGCTTCGAGGTCGAGGGCGCCGGCCAGGACGACGGGGCTCCCGTCTGGCCGACCGGTCTGGCGGTGAACGTGGCGCTGGCGGCCGGCGCGCTGGTGCTGACCGCGCGCCGCCTGCGCACGCCCACCCGGCAGCTGCCGCGTGGCCAGCGGGTCGCGTGAGGCGTGCACCGCTGACCTCGGCGGCGGTCCTCGCCCTGCTGTCCGCCGCCCCGACCCGTCTCGCGCAGGCGACGGACGGCCCGCCTGACGCGGCGCTGCGGACCCGACCTGAGCCGGACGCGTGGTCGGCGGTCGAGGTGCTCGCGCACCTGCGGGCCTGCTCGGACGTGTGGGGCAGTGCCGTGGTGACGATCCTCGACGGGGCCGCGACGCTGCGGGCGGTCGACCCCCGCAGGTGGGTCACCACGACGGGCTACCCCGGCCAGGAGCACGCCCCGTCGCTGCAGGCCTTCACCGCTCAGCGCCGCGCCCTGGTCGGCGTCCTCGAGGCCCTCCCCAACGAGGGCTGGACGCGGTCGGCATCGGTGACGGGTCCCGGCAGGCCGCTCGAGCGCACCGTCCTGCAGTACGCGCAGCGGCTCGCCGTGCACGAGCGCGCGCACCTGAAGCAGGTCGAGCGCCTCGCGGCTGCCGTTCGCGCTGAGCACCAGGGGGCTGCGGACGGACGACATCGCCGTCGCGGCCGGCCAGCACCTCGGCGGCGGCCAGCGCCAGGCCGACGTAGGGCGACGTCGGTCGCAGGCACAGGTCAGCGCGGTGCCGGAGCTGCTCCTCGTACTGCTCCAGGGTCAGGTCCCTGGGCCCCGGTACGTGCTGACCGAAGGCCTGCCGGGCCAGGTCCAGCTCGCGCCGCACCCAGGCCTCGGCCTCCGCCTGCCGGTCCAGCCGGCCACCGTCCCACGCTCGTCAGGTCGCTCGCACCGAGAGCAGCACCGTCCGTCAGGGGCGCTGCGGTGCCTGCCGTCGGAGCACCCGGCGGGCCCCTCGTCCGGGCCCGCCTGCGACCTCACCGGCTCGTCAGGACCACCAGCTGCTGGGTCGCGCGGGTCATCGCGACGTAGCGGTCGACGGCCCCCTCGATGCCCTCGCCGAAGGCGTCCGGGTCGACCAGGACGACGAGGTCGAACTCGAGCCCCTTGGTCAGCTCGGGAGGCAGCGAGCGCACCCGCGCGGTCGGCTCGAACGCAGGACTGCCGATGACGCAGGCGGTCCCCTCGGGGTGCGCGGCGAGCCAGGTGTCGAGGACCGCTCCCAGGTCGGACAGCGGGCCGTGGACGACGGCCACGTCGCTGCTGCGGATCGAGGTCTGGACGTTGGCGTCCGGGAGCACGGCGCGGATGATCGGCTCGGCCTCCGCCATGACCTCGGCCGGCGTCCGGTAGTTGATGCTGAGCGACGCGAGCTCGATCTGGGTGAGGCCGACCCGCTCCAGCCGCTCCTGCCACGACTCGGCGAAGCCGTGGCGGGCCTGGGCGCGGTCGCCGACGACGGTGAAGCTCCGCGACGGGCAGCGTCGCAGCAGCACCTGCCACTCGGCGTCGGTGAGCTCCTGCGCCTCGTCGACCACGACGTGGGCGAACGGTCCGGCGAGCAGGTCGGGATCGTCTCGGGTGAAGGCGGTCTCGTCGACGAGGACGTCCTGGGCGGCGAGCATCGTCAGGGCCCCCTCGCCGTCGTCGTCGGCCTCCAGCAGGTCGTCCACGACCTGGGCCATCCGTTCGCGCTCACCCGCGACGGAGGCGTCGTGGCGGCGCCGGCGGCGCGCGGTCTCGGGGTCGCCGAGCCGCTGACGGGCCGCGTCCAGCAGCGGCAGGTCCGCGACGGTCCAGGCCTGGGCGTCCTCGCGCTGCAGCAGCGCGACCTGCTCGGCCGTCAGCCAGGGAGCGCACCGGCGCAGGTAGGCCCGCACGGTCCACAGGTCACCGACGACGTCAGCCGCCTCGAGCAGCGGCCAGGAGCCGTTGAACACCTTCACCAGCTCGTGGTCCTGCAGCAGCGCCTTGCGCAGGAGCGCGTCCGGAGCGTCCCCGGCGTGCTTGCTCACCAGGGTCGCGAGCAGCGCCTCCCACACCTGGTCGCGGGCCTCGTTGTGCGGCGTGCCGGGCTCAGGCGCCTCGAACGCCTCGGCCCAGTCCTCGGGGCTCAGCCAGATGTCGGACCAGGGCGTGTGGACGGTCCTGCCGGCGGTCGGCGGCTCCTCGTAGAACCGGACGGCCGCGTCGACCGCGCGCTCGAGCCGCACCGACGCCTTGAGGGCCGCCACGCGCCGATCGGGCTCCTCGACCGCGTCCGCACCCTCGACCACCAGGTCGCGCAGCGTGCACGTCTGCACACCCTCCTCGCCGAGGCTCGGCAGGACGTCGGAGACGTAGGTCAGGTAGGGCTGGTGCGGGCCGACGAACAGCACGCGCCCCCGGCCGTGGCCGAGGCGCGGGTCGGCGTACAGCAGGTAGGCGGAGCGGTGCAGGGCGACGACGGTCTTGCCCGTGCCCGGACCGCCGTCGACCACGAGGGCACCGCGCGAGCCCGCTCGGATGATCGCGTCCTGGTCGGACTGGATGGTGGCGAGCACGTCCCGCATCCGCGGTGACCGGTCGGCGCCGAGGCTGGCGATGAACGCGGACTGGTCGTCGAGCGCGGCCCGCCCCACGAGGCCGTCCGGGGTGAAGACCTCGTCCCAGTAGTCGCTCACCCGGCCGCGCTTCCAGCGGTAGCGGCGGCGGCTGGCCAGCCCCATCGGGTTCGCGTGCGTCGCGCCGAAGAACGGCTCCGCGGCGGCCGAGCGCCAGTCGAGCAGCAGGCGGCGGCCCGTGCTGTCGGTGAGGCCGAGCCGCCCGACGTGCACGGGCTCCGGGTCGTCCGCGCTGACGACGTGGCCCAGGCACAGGTCGAGGCCGAAGCGGCGCAGCGCCCGCAGCCGTGCGGTGAGGCGGTGGACCTCGAGGTCGCGGTCCATCGCCGCCTGGCCCTGGCCGCCGGGAGAGCGCCGCTCGGCGTCCAGGCGCTCGGACAGGTCCGCGATGGCGTCCTGCAGGCTCTGGGCGATCGCGGCGAAGTGCTGCTCGTCACGGCCGACCAGGGCCGGGTCGGCCTTGTGGGAGAGGTGGTCGGGCAGGTCGAACACGCTGCTGGGCAAGGGGTTCACGTCGTCAGCTCCGTTCTGAGGCACGGAACCCTAGGCCGGTGCGCGCGACCTCATGAGGACCGCGGACATCTGCGACGATGGGGTGGCAGGGACGGCTAGCGGACCGCCGGTCGCCGGGTGGCCCTGAGCACCAGGTCGACGGTGTGCCCGGCTCCGGCGCCCGCCGTGACGTGCCGGGGCCGCTGCTCGTAGACCTGCACGTCCCAGCCGTCGTCGAGGGCGGCGTGCACGTCGGGCGGCATGACGTAGTCCGCCGGGTCGAACGCTCGGTGGCCGTCGTCCGCCTCGAGGACGTGGTGCACGAGCAGCAGGGTCCCGCCCGGCGCGACCAGCCCGAGCAGCGCGGCGAGCGAGCGTCCCTGCTCGTGCAGCAGCGCCGCGTACTGCGCGTTGACCAGGTCGAACCGCGCACCCGCGAGCGCCGGGTCGAGCAGGCCGGCGTGGACGAGGTGCACGGTCACCCCGGCGTCCGCGACGTGCCGGGACGCGCGGGCGAGGGCCGTCGACGAGACGTCGAACGCGGTGACCCGCCAGCCCCGGCGGGCCAGCCAGATCCCGTCCGCGCCCTCGCCGCAGCCGACGTCCACCGCCGTGCCGGGCGGGACGTCGGTGATCTCGGCGACGAGCTGGCCGTTCGGGTCGCCGCTCCACACCTGCTCGGACGCCGCGTACAGCGCGTCCCAGTCGACGCTGTCCGCGGGTGCGCCGCCGGCGGGGCGGTCGGGCTCGCTCACGTGCGGGACGCTACGCCCGCGCGGCGGTCAGACGTCCGGGACGTCCTCGGTCGCAGCGTCGAGGCGGACGTGCGCGACGATGCTCTGCAGCGCCCGCAGCGCGGCGCCGGCCGAGCCGCCCCAGCTGTTCAGGTAGGTGAACTGCCACCACCACAGGGCTTCCCGCGCGCGGCCGTCGTCGTAGTGCTGCAACCCGCGCATGAGGTCCTGACCCATGTCGGCCAGGTCGTCCGACATCCGGTACGGCACGGGCGGGTCGTCGGCGTACGGGTCGAAGACCTCGAGGTAGCCGTCGACCGGGTCGAGCTGCTCGGCCAGGCCCTCGCGCACCGCGTCGAGGTCGGGCGCGGCGTCGATGCCCGGCTCGACGTTGCTGTCGAGGATGACGTCGGTGCGGGCGCCGAGGTGGGCGCCGGCGACGCACATCTGCGCGACGTCGAGCAGCAGCAGCGCCACCGCCTGCGCGCCCGCGGCGCCGGAGGCCACCAGCTCGAGGGTCTCGAGGAACGACCGGGCGTCCCGGGCGACGTCGGTCGCGAGCTCGAGGTCCTCCTGCGGCTCGACCGCCGTGATGGGCTCAGACATCGACCTGTCTCCGTCCTTCGAAAGCGCGTCCGAGGGTGACCTCGTCGGCGTACTCCAGGTCGCCGCCGACCGGCAGACCACTTGCCAAGCGGGTGACGCGCAGGCCCATCGGGCCGATGAGCCGCGCGAGGTAGGTGGCCGTCGCCTCGCCCTCGAGGTTCGGGTCGGTCGCGAGGATCAGCTCGGTGATCGAGCCGTCCTGCAGCCGCACCATCAGCTCACGCACGCGCAGGTCGTCCGGCCCGATGCCCTCGATCGGGCTGATCGCGCCGCCGAGCACGTGGTAGCGCCCGCGGAACTCGCGCGTCTTCTCGATGGCGACGACGTCCTTGGGCTCCTCGACCACGCAGATGACCGTGAGGTCGCGGCGCGGGTCACGGCAGACGCGGCACTCGTCCTGCTCGCTGACGTTGCCGCAGATCCGGCAGAACCGGACCTTGTCCTTCACCTCGGTGAGCGCCTGCACGAGGCGCCGCACGTCGGCCGGGTCGGCCGCGAGCAGGTGGAAGGCGATGCGCTGCGCGCTCTTGGGACCGACGCCGGGCAGCCGCCCGAGCTCGTCGATGAGGTCCTGGACCGCGCCCTCGTACACCGGTGGTGCTGCTACATCCCGGGCAGGCCGAGGCCGCCCATGCCGCCGGCGAGCGGGCCCATGGCCTGCTGCTGCAGCTCCTGGGCGTTGCTGGCGGCGTCGCGGATCGCGGCGACGACGAGGTCCTCGAGGCTTTCGACGTCGTCCGGGTCGACCGCCTTGGGGTCGATCTTGACCGACAGGACGTCGCCCGTGCCGGTGACCGTGGCGCTGACGAGCCCGCCGCCGGCGCTGCCGGTGACCTCGGTCTCGGCGAGCTTGGCCTGGGCCTCCATCATCTGCTGCTGCATCTTCTGGGCCTGCTTCAGCATCTGCTGCATGTTGGGCGGGGGTCCGGCCACGGTGCTCTCCTCGGTACGGGGGTCAGGCTGACCCTAACGGGGTGCGTCGCCGTCGTTGAGCACCTGCCCGCCGAGCTGGTCGACGACCAGCCGCAGGGCGGCGTCCTCACCCCGGTGCGCGGCCGGCTCCGGCGGTGCGTCGGGGTCGTCGGGGACGGCCTCGTCACCGGGGGCGAAGTCGTCGTAGGCGGGCGGCGCGGGCGGCTGGCCCTGCACGGGCGGGGCCGCGTGGGCCCTCTCGTGCAGACCCTCGTGCAGGACGCAGGACAGGTCGAAGGACGCCCCGAGGCTCTCCTGCAGCGCCTCGCGCAGGACGTCCGGACCGGTGCCGGCCTGGAACTGGCGCAGGATCGGCGCGTGCTGGAACGCGAGCACGAGCGTGCGGCCGGACACCGACGCGACCTGCGCGTCGGCGAGTTGCGCGTGGGCGGTGCGCTTGCGGGTCTTCACGGCCGCCAGGACCTGGTCCCAGCCGGCGCGCAGCGCCGCGGCGTCGAGGCCGCCCGCAGCAGGAGGACCGGACGGCGCGGCCGCCGGAGCAGCCGGGGACGCGGGGGC
>JAOPVV010000385.1 GCA_025966005.1 Frankiales bacterium | reverse complement strand
GCAGCGCGGCCAGCAGCTCGGGGCCGGCGGCGGCGTGCACGGCGCCGTCGACCCCGCCGCCTCCGGCCAGCCGGCTGTTGGCGGCCGTCACGACCACGTCGACGGTCACCCGGGTGATGTCGTCCTGCACGACCTCGATGTCCACAGGTCCGACCCTGCCCTGTCGGACCCCCGGTCCACCGTCAGGCGCATGAACCCGTGCAGAGTCCTGCCTCCCGCCCGCCCGCGAGCAGCGCGGCGGTGCGTCGGGCGCTGATCCTGCGCTCGTTCGTCGACGCGGCCCCGCCGGGCACCTCGCGGCGGCGCCGGGCCGACGTCGTGCTGCGCGGCAGCCGGATCGCGGTGCTCGTCCACGGCTGCCCTCCCCGCTGTTGTCCTGCCCCTGGTCGCCGGCAGGTGAACGGACTCACAGCCTCGGTCGAGCGCGCCCGGGTACCCGATGACCATGACGACCTCTGGACTGTCCGTCGCCCGTTCCGGTTCGGGCCAGCCCCTCGTGCTGCTGCACGGCTGGGGAAGCTCCCGGCGGGACTTCGCTGCTGTCCTGCCCGCGCTCGCCGACCGCTTCGAGGTGCTGGCGATGGACCTCCCCGGCGTCGGGAGGTCACCGCACCTGCAGGAGCGGCCGACCGTCGCCGCGCTGACGGACGCGGTCGAGCAGGCGCTGGACCGCGAGGGCGTCGACCAGGTCCATGTGCTCGGCGACTCCCTGGGAGCCCGTGTGGCGATCGAGCTGGCCCGTCGGGGGCGGGCGGCGTCGGTCGTGGCGATCGCGCCGTCCGGCCTGAACGTGCCTGTGGAGCGGCTCTTCCAGGGGGTCGGCATGGCGCTCGCCCGGATCGTGGGGCGAGTGGCCTCGCCGGTGATCGAGCCGCTGTCGCGCTCACGGCCGGGACGCACCGCGCTGCTGCCGACGCTGAAGGCCCAGCCGTGGAAGGCCTCCCGCGAGGAGGCGCTCGCCGTCCGCGACGGCTTCTCCGACTCCCGGGACTTCTGCCGGACGCTCCTGTGGGCGCTGCTGGCCGACGTGCCGCGCGGACTGGACCGGATCACCTGTCCGGTGACCCTCGTGCAGGGAACTGCCGACGTGATCGCCTCGGGGCAGACCGTCCGCTACCTGCCGCTGATCCCCGGGTCCCGCTTCCGGCCGCTGCTGGCAGCCGGCCACGCCCCGCAGTCCGACCGGCCAGAGGCCGTGGTCGAGATCGTCGAGCAGACCGCGGCTCGGGCGGTCCGCGACGAACCGGTGCCAGGCCTGCGGCCCGCGGCCTAGTCTGCGCGCGCCAGGCCATCGCGCCCGGGCCTGGCACGATGCCGCACGTGAGAGCCCCGAAGAGCCTGCAGGGGCTGCCGCGCGAGAGCTTCGTCCTGGCCCTCGTCGCCTTCTGCGTCGCGCTCGGCTTCGGCATCGTCGTGCCGGCCGTCCCGCTGTTCGCCCTGCAGTTCGGGGTGAGCACGACCGCCGCCGGCGCCGTCGTGTCGGCCTTCGCGCTGATGCGCCTGGTGTCCGGGCTGGCCGGCGGACGGCTGGTCGACCGGGTGGGGGAGCGGGCCGCCCTGCTGGCCGGCTTGGCGGTCGTGGCCGTCTCGTCGCTGCTGGCCGGCCTGTCGGTCAGCTACCCGCAGCTGCTGGTGCTGCGCGGCGTCGGTGGCATCGGCTCGGCGGTGTTCACGATCGCCGCGACCAGCCTGCTGCTGCGGGTTGCCAGCGCCGCGCAGCGCGGCCAGACGCAGAGCGTCTACCGCGGCGGCTTCCTGCTCGGTGGGATCGTCGGCCCGGCCTTCGGCGGCGCCGTCGTCGGGGTCTCGCTGCGAGCACCGTTCTTCCTGTACGCCGGGACGCTCGCCCTGGCCGCGTTCGCGGCCGCGACGCTGCTGCCCAGGCCGGAGCGGTCGCGACAGCCCGCCCAGGTGGCCCTCGGGATCGGCGAGGACGACGGGATCCCCACGGCGGTCGTTCCCGAGCAGCCCCGCACCCCGCTGTCGGCGGCGCTCCGGAGCCCGGCCTACCGGGCGGCTCTGGCGGGCAACTTCGCCGTCGGCTTCAGCGTGCTGGGCGTCCGCAGCACCGTCGTCCCACTGCTGGTGGTCATGCAGCTCGACCTGGGCGCCGGCTGGATCGGGGCGGCCTTCACGGTCGGCGCGCTCGTCCAGGCGGTGCTCCTGCTGCCGGCGGGCAGGGCCGTCGACGGGATCGGGCGCCGCCCGACGCTGGTCGCCGGCGGCCTGCTCAGTGCGCTGTCGCTGGTGGGGCTGGCGTTGGCATCCGGCCCGGTCACGCTGCTGCTGGCGATGACCGTGTTCGCCGCGGGTGCAGCGCTGCTCGGCGTCGCCCCCGCGGCGATCGTGGGAGACGTCGTCCAGGGGAAGGGCGGCACGGCTGTCGCGGTCTGGCAGATGGCAAGCGACCTCGGCTCGGTGATCGGACCGGTCGGAGCCGGCCTGCTGATCGACCGCGCGTCCTTCGAGGTAGCCCTGCTGGTCAGCGCGGTCGTCGTCGCCGCCTGCGCGCTGCTGGGCCTGCGGATGCCCCGCGACTGACCGCGGCGCGGCGCGGCGCCGTCGACGGGCGGCGCCGGACGTCACCCTGCGGCGCCCGGGCGGTTGGTCAGTCCGGCAGCGGCGGCACGTCGGGGTCGGGCGGCGGTCCCGGCACGATCGGCTCCGGCGGCAGCGGGCTCGGCGTCGGGAAGGGCTGCGGCGGCGGGAAGGGGTCGGTCGGTGACGTCATGGCGACCTCCAGGTCTGCCGTGGGTGTACCCCGCCGGGGCTAGCCGGTGACGCGGGCCACGAACTCGAC
This sequence comes from Frankiales bacterium, assembly GCA_025966005.1. Classification (GTDB taxonomy): domain Bacteria; phylum Actinomycetota; class Actinomycetes; order Mycobacteriales; family SCTD01; genus SCTD01. The sequence goes on along the minus strand of JAOPVV010000385.1, from coordinate 921 downwards.
CGTCTTCTGCTCGATGAGGGCGGCGTCGTGGTCGAGCGTCGCGACGTGAAAGGACCGGTCGAGCGACACGCGCTCGACCGGGCCGCTCACCGCGGAGGCCACCAGGTCGGACGACGCGGGCTCGACGACGTGGTCCTGCGGGCTGGTCAGCAGCAGCACCGGGCAGCGCACCTCGCCCAGCCGCAGGTCCGCCAGCGCGGCGTGCAGGCTGAGCAGCGGCTCGACCGGCGTCATCGGGTAGGCGCTCTCGACCGAGCCCTCCAGGGCGATGTCGGAGCCGATGCCGGGGACGAGCGGCTCGCCGAGCGCCCGCAGCTGCGTGACCAGCTGGCTCACCCCCGGCGCGGTGCCGTCGGCGAGCGGGTTGACGAGCACGATCCCGCGGACGTCCGGGCGCTGGGTGGCGAGCCACAGCGTGAGGGTCCCGCCCATCGAGAGCCCGGCGACGACGACGCTCTCGCACCGGCCGGCCAGCTCGTCGTGGGCCGCCAGCGCGGCGGCGGACCAGTCGGCCCAGCGGGTGGGGAGCATGTCCTCGACGCGGGTGCCGTGGCCGGGCAGCAGCGGCAGCGAGACCGTGTGCCCCGCGGCAGCGAGCGCCTCGGCGAGCGGGCGCATCGACTGCGGGTTGCCCGTGAAGCCGTGCACGACCAGCACACCGACGGGCCCGCCGTCGGACCTCCACGGCTCGGCTCCGGGCATCAGGGCGGTCAGCGGCTCCATGCCGCCCGTCCTACCACGCTGGGGCCGGGTCAGGCCCAGGACGGGGCGGGGCCGGTGCCGAGCCGGAAGCGGGCTGCCTGCTCGGAGGGGCTGCGGGGCCCGAGGGCCAGCCGCATCCCGCGCAGCTGCAGCCGGGTCAGGGCCAGCTCGGCCCGCGCGCGCACGTCGTGCCGGCCGCGTCCGGCCATCCCGGCCAGC
>JAOPVV010000262.1 GCA_025966005.1 Frankiales bacterium | reverse complement strand
GCTGGCCGACCCGTCGGTGCTGCGCGGCCGCCGGTTCGCCAACCTCGTGCTGGCCGCCAGCGACGCTCCCCTGCCGGTCGATGCCCTGAGCCGCAGGGCATCTCGCGCGGCAGGCCGCGCCCGGGTCGTCACCGGCGAGGACCTGGTGGCCTTCACCGGCGGCGCGTCCGCGGTCACCGACGCCACCGCGCGCTCGGCCCCACGACCGCCGCCGGACCTGTTCAGGCGATGAGCACCTGGTCCACCAGCGACCGCGTCACGGCGGCCAGGTCGCCGGTGCGGGCCAGCACGAGGCGCTGCTCGGCGGCCGACGTCCCCCGTGCGAGCGCCTGCTCGGCGAGGGCGCTCACCTCGTCCCACTCGCCGGCGTCCTCGAGGTCGTCGCGCAGGCGGGCCAGCAGGCCGCGCACGACGTCGCCCGCCGGGCGGCGCTCGACGGCCCGCAGGTCCATCAGCCGGTCCTCCAGGCCGTAGCGCGCCGCACCCCAGCGGGCGGCCTTGACCAGCTCGGGCCGCGGCTGCGGGAAGGGGGTGCCGGCGACGGCCTGGGCAGCCGCGACGCGCACCAGCGAGCGGGCCAGCCCGGCCTGCAGGACGGCGTCGTCGACGCGCGGGCAGGTGTCGGCCATCCGCAGCTCGACCGTCGGGTACTTCGTCGAGACGCGGGCGTCCCAGTACAGGTGGGAGGCGTCGTCGACGACGCCCGAGGCCACCAGGTCGGCGACGAGCCGTTCGTAGGCGGTCCGGGAGCGCAGGACCTCCGGCGAGCCGGTCACCGGGAAGCGGGCGAACCAGGTGGTCCGGTAGCTGGCGTAGCCGGAGTCGACGCCCTCCCAGTACGGCGAGCTGCCCGACAGCGCCAGCAGCACCGGCAGGTCGGGGCGGAGCCGGTCGAGCACGTGGACGGCCAGCTCGGGGTCGGGCACGGCGACGTGCACGTGGCAGCCGGCGATCAGCTGCTGCAGGGCGATCAGGCCGAGCCGGTCGAGGATCCGGCGGTAGCGGTCGTCGTCGCTCATCTGCTGGTCGTGCCAGGTCGCGGTGGGGTGGGTGCCGGCGGCGAGGATGCGGCAGCCGTGCCGCTGGGCTGCCTGGTCGGCACCACGGCGCAGCCGGACGAGGTGGGCCCGGACCTCCGCCAGCGAGGTGCTGACCGGAGTCGCGATCTCCAGCTGGCTGGTGCTGATCTCGCCCTGGGCGTCGGCGCCGAGCAGCAGCCGGGCCTCGTCGACGACGGCCGGCGCGTCGGCCAGCGCGTGCGTCTCGGCGTCGACCAGGTGGTACTCCTCCTCGACGCCGATCGTCGCCCCGACGTCCGTCATCGCAGCAGGCTGTCGCGCGGGACCACCACGGCGACGGCCGAGCCGGGGTTGAGCTGCAGGTCGACCCCGGGCGGCAGCAGCCGGGCCACCTCGCGCCCGCGCCGGCGCTGCCAGCCGGACTGGGCGCCGCTGGCGTGGGCGTGCGCCGGCGAGCTGAAGGCCTGGACGACGTCGCGGCCCTCGGGCGTCGTGTGCAGCACCAGCCCGTCCTCGGCGGTGTCGAGCAGCATCAGCTCGGCCGTGCGCAGCAGCGCGAGCACGGCCTCGCGGCTGCCGCGCCCGCTCGCCAGCTCGTGCAGCGCCGCGTCGAGCGGGTCGGTCGGCTCCGGCACCTCGCTCGGCGCGTACCGGGGGTTGTGCTGGAAGTCCTCGAGCAGCTCGCCGTGCTCGTCGACCGGGTAGGCCCCCACGACCAGCTCCGGCGGCACCTCCGCGTCGGGGTCGGCCGCCGGGTCGAGGACGTACAGCCAGCTGTTCGGCTGCACCTTCGCGTGCTCCCGCATCTCGTCGGTGATGTCGGGCCGGGACCGGTCGGGCGTCATGCGCGGGCTCCTCGGAAGTCGGGGGCGCGCTTGGCGAGGAACGCCGCGACGCCCTCGGCGTACTCCGCGCTCGTCCACGACCGGTGGTAGAGGGCGACGACGTCGTCGTCCTCCTCGAGCCGGCCGTGCGCGGCCCGGCTGATCAGCTCCTTGCCGCCCTCCAGGGAGACCCTGGCCCGGGAGGCCATCGTCGCCGCGAGGGCGTAGGCGCGGGCCTCGACGGCGCCGGGCTCGACGACCTCGTGCACCAGACCGATGCGCAGGGCGGTCGCGGCGTCGAGCAGGTCGCCGGTGAGCAGGATCCAGCGGGCCCACGCCGGACCGACGACCTCGACCAGGCGGGCCGTCGACCCGAGCGCGTAGACGATCCCGAGCTTGGCCGGCGTGACCCCGAACCGGCTGCCGCTCTCGCACACCCGCAGGTCGCAGGCGACGGCGAGCTGCGTGCCGCCGCCGATGGCGAACCCCTCGACCAGCGCGACGGTGGGCTTGGGGAAGCAGATCAGCGCCTGCTCCCCCGCGTCGATCGCCTCGCCGTACAGGCGGGCTCCCTCCGGGTCGGCGCGCAGCGTCTGGAACTCGGCGATGTCGGCGCCGGCGCTGAACGGGCCGCCGGGCGTGCCGCGCAGCACCACGACGTCGACGTCGTCGTCCTCGGCGAGGACCGGCATCAGCCGGCCGAGGGCGTGCCACATCGCGTACGACACGGCGTTGTGCTTGTCGGGCCGGGTGAACGCGATCGTGGCGACCCCGCCCTCGCGGGTGACGGCCAGGTGCCCGGCGGCGTCGCCGAGCAGAGCGGGGAGGTCCATCCGGCAGAGCCTACGGAGCGGCTCAGCCGGCCCGGCGGCGCTCGCTCGGCTTCGGTCCGGCGGGCAGCACGGGCGGCGCGCCCTGGTCGATGGCGCGCAGCGACGACAGCACCGCCTCCTGCGACCGCGCGCGGTAGAACGGCGGCAGGCTGTTGAGCAGGATCCCGGAGTAGCCCGCGGTCTCGAGCCGCGGATCGAGCACGGCGACCACGCCGCGGTCGGTCGTCGCCCGGATCAGCCGGCCGGCGCCCTGGGCCAGCAGCACCGCCGCCGGCGGAAGGGTCACCTCGAGGAAGCCGTTGCGTCCGCTGTCGGAGGCGGCGGCCAGGCGGGCCTTGGACAGCGGGTCGTCGACGTGTCCGAACGGGATCCGGTCGAGCACGACCAGCTGGCAGGCGCTGCCGGGGGTGTCGACGCCCTGCCAGAACGAGCGGGTGCCGAACAGGCAGGTACGGGCGTCGGAGGCGAACCGGTGGGCGAGCGCGCCGGCCGAGTCCTCCCCCTGCAGCAGGACCGGCAGGTCGGTCGCCTCCCGCACGGCAGCGGCGGCCCGGGCGGCGGCCGCGGTGCTGGAGAACAGCGCGAGCGTCCGGCCACCCGCGGCGAGCACCAGCTCGACGAGCGTGGCGTCGACCTCGCGCGCCCACGACTGCGGCATGCGCCCGGGGTCCGGCAGGTGGGACGCGATCCACAGCTGCGCCTGGCGGGCGTGGTCGAACGGGCTGCCGACGTCGAGGTGGCGCCAGCGGACGGGGGCCGCCTCGCTGTCGAGGACCTCGTCCTGGGCCTCCGTGTCGCGGGGGTCGTGCGGCTCGCCGGTCCCGACCGGGCGCCCGCCGAGCCACGGCAGGCCCATCTGCCGGGACGCGTGCCGGAACGACCCGCCCACCGTCAGGGTCGCCGACGTCGCCACGACCGTCCGCTCCCCG
>JAOPVV010000253.1 GCA_025966005.1 Frankiales bacterium | reverse complement strand
ACACGGTTGGCGGTGCCTGCTCGGTCTCGGGGAAGCTCGCGCCGCGCGCGGAGGCCAGCACGCCGGCGCGGATGCCCTCCAGCAGCGAGGGCGGCGGCTCGGGGGCGTCGACCGCGTAGGCCAGGTGGGTCAGGGTCGCGCGGTGGTCCTCGGCGGCGCGCTCGCAGCGGGCGCAGCCGTGGGCGTGCGCCAGGAACAGCTCCTCGTCACCCGGCTCGAGCGCGTGGAGGGCGTGGCCGGCGGCCAGCTCCTCGTAGAGCGCGTGCGGGTCGGGGCGGGTCACGGCGCGGTCCTCGGGTCGGTGGCGGGCGGGGGGCCGCTCGGGTGCGGCACGGACGCGCGGACGGGCGGCTCGAGCCCGCCGGCGGCGTTCGACAGGCCGTCGAGGGACTCCTTCATGCGGCGCATGCCCGCGAGCATCCGCGTCTTCACCGTGCCCAGCGGCGTCGAGGTCAGTCCGGCGATCTCGCGCTGGGTGTACCCGCCGAAGTAGGCCAGGGTCAGCGCCTGGCGCTGCGGGTCGGGCAAGGTCGCCAGCACCTCGCGGACCCGCTCGCGGCGCAGCAGCGACCAGACGGCGTCCTCGACGCGCGGCGCGTCGGTCTCGCGGGTCTCCAGGGCGTCGGCCGTGGTGCGCCGCTTGCGCAGGTTCTCCTCCCGGCGCACGGCGTCGACGGCCTTGTGGTGCGTCATCGACAGGAGCCATGTCGAGAAGCCACCGCGGGAGGCGTCGAAGCGGGACGCGTCGCGCCACACAGTGAGGAACACCTCCTGCACGACGTCCTGCGCGAACTGCTCGTCGGCCAGGATGCGGCGGGCCAGGCCGAAGCAGGCCCGCCCGTACCGGCCGTACAGCGCCTCGAGCGCGCCGCCGTCGCCCTCGGTCACCCGGGCCACCAGGGCCCGGTCGTCGAGGCCGTCGTACGCCGTCGGCAGGCCCTGGCCGGTGCTGTCGGCGCGGCTGCCCGCAGCACGGGGGCTGCGCGGGAGCGTCACGGTGGTCCTCATGCCGCAGCGTTCGCAGCGGGGAGCGGAGCGGATGGGAGGGGGGTCGAGCGACGTGCGTCACGCGACGGTACCGCCCGGGTCGGGCGCCGACCGGGTGGCAGGGGCCAGGTCTGAACGGGTGAAAGCGCCCGCGTCGTGCAGCCCCCGGGGTTGAGGGTCCACGGCAGCGGGGACCCTCAGGAGCACGAGGGCCCGTCGGACCCGTCGCGTCGCAGGAGGCAGTAGCCATGACCACCCGTCCGACGTCGGTCAGTTCCGAGCTGCAGTTCCGTCTCGTGGTGCCCGGGACCTCCTCCCTGCCGGTCCGCGCCGAGCTCCGGTACGACGTGCTCGACCCGTACGCGGTCTCCGTGGCCTTCTTCACCGGCTCGCCGCAGGGCACAGAGGACGTCGTCGAGTGGACCTTCGCCCGCCAGCTGCTCGGCGACGGCGTCGCCCGGGCCTCCGGCGAGGGCGACGTGCAGGTCTGGCCGTCCGCCGTCGGCGGCGACGCGGTCGTCTGCCTGTCGCTGTCCTCGCCGTCAGGCCGGGCGCTGTTCGAGGTGCCGCTGCGCGCCCTGGTCGACTTCCTGTCCCGGACGTACGCCACCGTCCCCACCGGCTGCGAGAGCGACCACGTCGACCTCGACGCCGAGCTGGCCCTCCTGCTCTGGGCCGAGCCGGAGACCTGAGCACGGCCGGCAGGGCGGCCCCGTCGCTCTGCTAGGGTTCCACCTCGTCGCCAGGGCCTTTCGGTCCAGCGCACGCGGACGTGGCTCAGTGGTAGAGCATCACCTTGCCAAGGTGAGGGTCGCGGGTTCGAATCCCGTCGTCCGCTCGGAAGGTGCCCTCGGGCGCCTGAGTTGTGGCCGGGTGGCCGAGTGGCTTAGGCAAGGGACTGCAAATCCCTGTACGCGGGTTCGATTCCCGCCCCGGCCTCCCCCAGCAGGACCGCACGACAACTGCACACGCACGGGCGATTGGCGCAGTCTGGTAGCGCGCTTCCCTGACACGGAAGAGGTCACAGGTTCAAGTCCTGTATCGCCCACACAGAAACCGCAGGTCAGACGGGGTGTGACACCTTCGCCGAGATCACGAAGTCACTACTGGTAGCCAAAGTGGTAGCCACAGATGTCGCAGAGTCACCAGCGTACGGGGCCGTCTGTGGGCGTCCACGGAGGCCTGTCGACGACCCGGCCTACTGTCGAGATCATGACGACCGGTGCTCCACGCATCGCCGTGATCGGGGACATCGGCGGGCACGCCGACCAGCTCGACGAGGCCCTCATCGTGCTGGGCGCGGACCCGGCGTCCGGAACGCTCCCCGACGACCTGACTGTCGTCCAGGTGGGCGACCTGGTGCACCGCGGACCGGACAGTCGCCTCGTTGTCGAGACCGTCTATCGGTTCTTGAGCCACTACCCCGACCGCTGGGTGCAGCTGTGCGGCAACCACGAGAGCTGTCACCTCGGCGAGGCACTGTTCGTGCACGACCCGCTGGACGACGCGTCCGTCCTCACACTGCGGCGGTGGGAGGCGGCCGGGCTCCTGCGGATCGCGGTCGCGCTCAACACCAACGACGGGCCGGCCCTTGTCTCGCATGCCGGGCTGACGTGGGAGACCTGGACTGAGCTGGGCGAGCC
>JAOPVV010000215.1 GCA_025966005.1 Frankiales bacterium | reverse complement strand
CCGCAGGCGGCCCCGGCCCCCGTCGCCGGCGCGGTGCAGATCGGTGCGGCCAGCCGCGTCCTGCACGGCACGGACGTCGAGCGCGTCGTCGACGCCCTGGTCCGCTACACCCCTGCGGTGGGCGCGGTCACGCCCACGAACGTCTGGGGCGCCGAGGCCGTCGTCGTCAACGGCACCGTGACACAGCTGCGGGACAGGCAGGCCGGCTACGCCGGCCCGACCGCCATCCCGTCCAACGGGATCGTGCTCTCCGGCCACGGCAGCTCGCGGAGCTGGCTGCTCGCGCACGCCCGCGTCGGCGCGTCCGTGACCCTGCCCGGCGCGACGACCGCTCCGGTCACCACCGCCCCCACGCCCGCCCCGGCCCCGGTTGTCGCGTCCTCACCGGCACCGGTCCCCGCGCCCACGACGGCCCCGACCCCGCCTCCCACGACGGCGCCGACGGCACCCGTCTCCGGGACGACGGGCGTCGCGCCCATGGCCTACCCGACCAAGGCCGTCGCCGCCTACATCATGATGTGGAACAACGCGAACACGCCGAAGCTGGCGTCCATCCCGTCCAACGTCAACGTGGTCAACCTGGCCTTCGGACAGGGCACCGTCCCGACGATGCCCGGCTGGGGCTCCCAGTCCGAGGCGTCGTTCGTCGCTGACGCGAGGGCCCTCCGGGCGCGCGGCGTCCGCATCGTCCTCAGCGTCGGCGGCGCCGGCGGCGCGATGAACATCGCCAACCGGCAGGCCTTCCTCGACGGCGTCATGGCCATCAACGCCAAGATCCCGCTCGACGGGCTGGACTGGGACATCGAGGGTGCGGCCATGGGCGCGTCCGACGTCGTGTACCTCAGCACCACGCTGAAGTCCCTGCGTGGCAGCGCGTTCGCCATCACGATGGCGCCGAACGGCAGCAACATCGACCAGTACCGCGCCATCGCGGTCCAGCTGCACGCCAAGGGTGCGCTCGACATGATCGGCCAGCAGTTCTACGACGCCGTCGTGTCGCCGGGAGCGGCGCGCGGTCGCGTCGACCAGCTCACCGCGGCGGGCATCCCCGACACCAAGATCGGCGTCGGCATGATGGTCGGCGACGCGGACGTCTACTGGACGGTCCAGGAGTGCCTCGACGCCGTGAAGTACATCAAGGCGACGCACCCGAACATCCGCGGCGGCTACCTGTGGGAGATCGGTCGCGCGGGCACCGCGGACTGGGCCGACCGCGTCGGGACGCTGCTCAAGGGCGAGTGACGCACACCCGGTCCTGACGTGGAGGGCGGTGGTGGCCGAGAGGCCGCCGCCGCCCTTCGCGCTGTGCGACGCCCCTTGTCGGCTGCGTGAGCGTCTGTACGGTGAGGCGATGGCACGGCCTCCCCGACGACCCGGGTCCCGACGGTTCGGCGCCCTGGTGCTCGCGGCGCTCCTCGCCGTCGGCCTGGTGGCTCTGGTCGTCGTCGTCGACCGACCGGGCGAGGACGAGCCGGCGACGATGCCCACCGCGAGCCTGCCGTGGCCCAGCGGCGTGTGGGCCGGCGGCGAGTTCGGCGTCGAGCGGGTGACGGAGTTCGCGGTCTGGCGGGGCACTCGCGTAGACGCGGTCACGATGTACCCGGCGTACGAGACCTGGGACGAGCTGGCCGAGTCCGAGTGGCACGCCTCGGTGTACAACGACTTCGAGGGCCTGCTCGTCTACGGCCTGCCCCTGCTGCCGAAGTCCGGCGGGTCGCTGCCCGACGTCGCGGCCGGACGCCACGACGACGTGTGGACGGCCGTGGCCGGCCACCTGGTGTCGAACGACCGCGGGGGCAGCTACGTGCGCGTCGGCCTCGAGGCCAACGGCGAGTGGTTCCCGTGGGGGAGCGACGCCGACGGCGCAGAGGACTTCCGGAACGCGTTCCGCCACGTCGTCGGGGTCATGCGGACCACGGCACCCGACCTGCGCTTCGTCTTCGACATCACCTGCGGACACCCCCTTAACGGCTCGGACGGCCGACTCGACGCACTGACCCGGCTGTACCCGGGCGACGACGTGGTCGACGTCGTCGGCTGCGACGCGTACGACAGCTACTCGACGCGGGTGAGGAGCCCCGAGGACTGGCCGGACCTCGCGCGGCCGCGATCGGCGCCCGGCCTGCTGGACGTCGTCGAGTTCGCGCGCGCCCACGGCAAGCAGTTCGCGGTGCCCGAGTGGGGGCTGACGAAGTCCTCCGCCGACGGCGGCGGGGACAACGCCGTCTTCATCGAGCAGATGCACGACTTCTTCGTCGAGCACCAGGCCGACCTGGCGTTCGAGAACTACTTCAACGAGCCCGAGGGCTACCTGCGGTCGTCGGTGTTCGCACCGGTGCAGAACCCGCGGGCCGCCGAGGCGTACGCCCGGCTGTGGGGCTCGCCGAGCACCGCCTCCCCGGACGCGGGTCCGGGGTCAGAAGCCGGCTAGGGCCCGGGCCACCCGAGCGAGGTTGGCCTCGGGGTCCAGCAGCTCCTCGACGTGCTGCCGGCCCTGGTGCGCCAGCTCGCTGCGCCGGTCCTCGTCGGTGAGCAGGCGCACGCAGGCCTCGGCGAAGGCCCCGGGCTCGTCCGCGACCTCGAGGTCGACGCCGGCGCGCAGGGGGAGCCCGGCAGTCGCCAGCGATGTGCTGACGACCGGGAGCCCCGCCTGCAGGTAGTCGATCAGCTTGATGTTGACGCCCGAGCCGGTGACGGCGGGGTTGACCGCGACGGTGGCCCGGTCGAGGAAGGGCGTCACGGAGGCGACGTCGGCGTGCAGCGTCGCGCCCGGCACGGCCTCGAGCCGCCGGCGCAGGTCCGCGGACGGTCCGCGTCCGACGACGTCGAGGACGGC